>JANQQO010000236.1 GCA_028289305.1 Rickettsiales bacterium
ACAATAGCTGCGCGCTGATCAGCTGCGCCATATGGTCATGCACCGGGCCGTTTAAGAAAATAATCCGCTCCTTTAACAGGCGCGAATAAATATCAAACGCGCGCTCGCCGCGGCCGGTCTGCTCCACGACCATCGGCACCAAATCCATCGAAGGGGGTGTAGGGGCGTCTTTAGGCGTCTCCATAATATCTCCTTTAAGCGTGTATCACTCTGACTATTCTAGCTCTTCCAGCTTTTTGCCGAGTGCTTCCGCATCCAGCTTCTCGTCTTTCACTGTCGCGTTTTCGAAGATAAAATCAACTACTTTTTCTTCCAGCGCCGGACCACGCAGCCCCTCTAACTTATCCGGATTTTTTTGATAATGCTCGAGGATAAATTGCTCCTGCCCGGGATATTGCTGCGCGTGTTTTAGCGCTTCTTGCGTCAGATCATTCGGCGAAACCTCAATGCCCTGCTTCTCGCCAATCTCTGCGAGCAACATGCCAAGCCGCACCCGGCGATCTGACATCGCGCGATATTCCTTCTCCAATTCTTTTTCACTTTTATCAAACGCATCCGGGTTTTCTTTTTTTGCATGTTCAATCTGCTGCCAAATCCCATCAAACTCCAGCTGCACCATGCCTTCGGGCACTTCAAAGCTAAAGCTCTTCTCCAGATGGTCAAACAAATCCCGCTTCATCAGATTACGCGACGCGGTGCCATATTCATTCTCCAGCCGCGCGCGAATATCGTTTTTAATCGCATCCAGGCTCTCCGCACCCACTTTTTCTGCCATACTATCGTCGATCTTCTGCGGCGTGGCTTCCAGCACTTCATGCACCGTCACATCAAACACCGCCTTCTTCCCGGCCAGTTCTTTGCTGTGATATTCTTTAGGGAAGGTCACCTTCACCGCCACTTCATCGCCAGGCTTGCTGCCAACCAGCTGCTCCTCAAATCCTTCGATAAACTGCCCCGCGCCAAGCTCCAGCGTGTGGTCGTTCATCGTACCGCCTTCAAACGCCTCGCCTTTCACCTTACCGACGAAATCGATTTTCACCGCATCGCCTTCTTTCGCCGCACGCTTTTTCTTCACCGGCGCAAAATCTTTCAGCTGCTCGGCCAAACGCTCCAGCGTTTTTTTAATCTCTGCTTCATCCACCTCGGTCACATAACGCGTGAGCTTTATCTTCTTCACATCCACTTCGGGGATCTCAGGATAGACTTCCAGCGCGATCTTATATTCCAGATCCTTGCCTTCTTCGAATTTCACGATCTCGATTTTCGGCTGCATCGCAGGGCGAATCTTCGCCTCCTGCAGCGCATAATTGGTGGCAAGCCCCACCACCTGCTCGAGCACCTCGCCCATCACCGAGGGGCCATAATTTTTCTTAAGCACATCTAAGGGCACTTTGCCGGGGCGAAACCCATCAATCTTCGCCTTTCTTCCCATCGCCTGCAGGCGTTCATTCAACTTCTCTTCAATATCTTCTGCGCGCACGACCACCGAAAACTCGCGCTTCAAATTCTCTTCTAATGTCGGTGTCACTTTCGTTTCTGCTAATTGCATGCTGTTACTCGTTTCTTATGTGTTTACTGTTACGTCTTCCTCACCAGCCCGCGACGTGGCTGCATTTAGGAGCCCGTGCTTCGCCTAAAGGCTACGCAGGGCAGGCTCCGGTCTAACGATCCACACCTGGCTGCGCCAGGCGTAGCTCGTAAGAGCGAAGCCTGGTGCGGGCGGAGGGACTCTTGTCTCGCCGCAGCCGTCTCGTCACCTTTAGGTGACAGACGAGCGGAGGCGGATGAACCCCACATACTCGCGCTAAAAGACCGCCTTCGTCCGCCTTCGCTTACGCTACGGCACGACTACGGCGAGGCAGCAGATTTCCTAAGCGCAAAGCGCAAAGAAAATCTAGCTGGTGCGGGCGGAGGGACTTGAACCCCCACATCTTGCGATACTAGAACCTAAATCTAGCGCGTCTACCAATTTCGCCACGCCCGCCGTTAAACCCTAAGGAGCGGCAAATTACCCCCAGATACACCCAAAAAGCAAGCAAATTCGGGTTCAGAGAGCAGAATTGGAGGGGCCAAAGGCGACGAGGTGCGACCAAGGCTTGCGACTGCAAGCCCGCCAATCGTTTGGCGAAAA
>JANQQO010000244.1 GCA_028289305.1 Rickettsiales bacterium
GCACATACATCTTGAGCCACGCCGCCTCTTCGCCTTCGCGCAAGCCCGCAAGCAGTTCCTGCAAGCCGGTATAGACCGCTGGGTGCGGGTCGCGCTCCGGGAATAAACGCTCCACCACGCTACACGCCGCGCGCAGCACCGCCAATTTCATCGCATCATCCAAACAAAACGCCGCATGCGGGGTGATCAGCTCACAAGAAAGCGTGCCCAAATGCTCCGATAGCCGCGCCTTCCACTGTGCCTGCACCTGATTGCCCGGCTGATACGTACTGCGCTGCTTCGATGAAATCCGCGCCATCCCGGCAAAAAGCCCCTCATGCTCCGAGAATACACGCACAATCATCGCCCGCTCGCCATAAGCCTGCGTAGACAATATAATCGCCGCATCATCCCACTGCATAATCGTTACTCGTGAATCGTTATTGGTTACTCATTAACGAATAACGAGTAACGATTCACTATATAACCATTCTAAAAATGATACAGTTTTTCCTTGCTACCATGTCCATTTTACGGTTTAGTAACCGGAAGTTGTTGGTTTGAGGGGTTCATACAGCCATTGGTTGCCATTTATGCATCACACTATATTAATAGTTGATGATGATCCACTGCAGCAGCGCCTGCTGGAAGAGATCATCGAGCGCAAGCTCCACTATAAAGCTATCACAAAAAGCGCGGGCAAAGAGGCCATTGCCTTCCTCACCAGTGAAGAGGCAAAGGAGGTTGATCTCGTCTTGCTCGATCTTTCCATGCCCGAGGTTGATGGGTTTGCCGTGTTAGAAGCGGTGAAAAAACAGCGGCCCGACCTGCCTTTCATCATCATCACCGCGATGGGGGATGTGCCCTCCGCGGTCAAAGCGATGAAAGCCGGCGTGGTCGATTTCATCGAGAAGGAAGAATCGCCGGAGCATATCGAGCTCTCCATCCAAAACGCCCTGCAAGGCCAAGATCTGCGCGAGGAGGTCGAGCGCCTCAAACGCACCATCACCGGCCAAGTCCAGTTTAGTGACATCATCGCCACCAGCCCCATTATGCACGAAACCATCACCATCGCGCAAAAAGCCGCCGGCTCGAATATCACCGTACTGGTCAAAGGCGATAGCGGGGTGGGTAAAGAACTCTTCGCCCGCTCAATCCACGGCTCCAGCGGCCGTGCCGGCAAGCAATTCATCGCCGTTAATTGCGGCGCAATCCCCGAAAATCTCGTGGAAAGCACGCTATTCGGCCATGAGAAAGGCTCGTTCACCGGTGCGGTGGGTAAATCTTTGGGTAAATTCCGCGAGGCTGATGGCGGCACGCTCTTCCTTGATGAGGTTGGCGAGCTCACACCCGATATACAAGTCAAGCTCCTGCGCGCCTTGCAAGAAGGCGAGGTCGAGCCCGTTGGCGGCAAAGAGCCGGTGAAGGTCGATGTGCGCGTCATCTCTGCGACCAATCGCAGCCTCAAGGAAGAGGTGAATGAGGGCCGCTTTCGCGAAGATCTCTATTACCGCCTCAACGTCTTCCCCATCACCGTTCCGCCGCTGTATGAACGCGGTGATGAGGATGTTGATATGCTGCTTGAACATTTCTGCAGTAAAATCGCTGCGATGGAAAACAAGAAAATCCTCGGCTTCACGCCCGAGGCGAAGGAGCTGCTGGTTAATTACACCTGGCCGGGCAATGTCCGCCAGCTGGAAAACGCGGTGTTCCGCGCCGTGGTGCTGTGCCAGACCGACCATCTCGACGTTGATGATTTCTCACAAATCAAAAATGTCGTCGAAAAAGGCGTGACGTTAAGCGAAGCCGCGCGCCTTGCTCAACAAGAAAATGCAACAACCGACGCCGTTGCCGCTGATGGCGCCGCTCCCCCTGTGGTTGATGGCGCAGCCGGCGCGCCAGTCACCACTGCACTCGGCGAGCATGCCCTCTCCTTAGTCGATGACGGTGGGGATTTCAAACCACTCGGCGCGGTGGAAGGTGAGGTGATCAAAGCAGCACTCACCCATTATAACTGGCGCATGTCCAAAGTCGCGCGCCAGCTCGGCATTGGCCGCTCTACCCTATACCGCAAAATCCAAGAACTCGGCATCGAATCCCCGAATGGCGGGGAATAGTAGCCCTATTTAGTCAGAAAGCCAGAAGAACGCTAATCTTTACAGGCTTACTCCCCTCAAATAACAAGCATTTTTTACTCCCCCCTTGCGGGGGAGTCGAAGAGCTAGGGAGCGTTAAGCGACTGCAGCGATTCGGTGGGGGGTTTAAGAAATAATACTACCTCTCCACCCCCCCTTAAGAAAAATCTGCGATTTTTCGACTCCCCCGCAAGGGGGGAGTAATTTTTCTTCACATCGTCACATCCTAAAGCCTAAAGCCTAATCCCTAACCCCCTACACCTCCTCCACATACTCCGCAATCACCGTTTTGGTACCGGCTTTATCAAAGCGAATCGTCAGATGCTCGCCTTGCACGCCGATCACCTGGCCATAGCCGAATTTCTGGTGAAACACCCGCGCGCCCGTGCGGCGCACGCCGGTGGCCTTGGGCGTCACCACGCCTGATTTCCCTGCATTTCGCCCCGCTCCCGCCGGCGTGAACGAGGGCAGCGGCCGGTCGCCAAAACCTCTCTCTTTCTTTGCCCCGCCAAAGCCTTGCCCCGCCTTATTCCCATAGCCCGTCCCACGATTAAGAATCTCGATATGCTCCCCCGGCAGCTCATCGATAAACCGCGAGGGCAGGTTGCTCTGCCACTGGTTATACACGCGCCGATTCGCCGCAAAGCAAATATTCAAGCGCCGCCGCGCCCGCGTAATCCCGACATAAGCAAGCCGCCGCTCCTCCTCTAAGCCCTTCTTACCCTTTTCATCGAGCGAGCGCTGATGCGGCATCAGCCCTTCCTCCCAGCCGGGTAGGAACACCGACGAAAACTCCAGCCCCTTCGCCGCGTGCAGCGTGGAAATCGTCGCC
>JANQQO010000258.1 GCA_028289305.1 Rickettsiales bacterium
TGCTTCAATTAAGCATTTATGCGTCAGCGAAAATACCTACTTGCGAGAACCGGAACGGATCGTAGAATAACTACTTGAGTACCGGAAGCGCAGCAAGTAGATATTTGCAGCAAGCAGAAATACTTAAGTGAAGTGACTAGCAAGGCCCGGTGGCAGAGTGGTTATGCAGAGGACTGCAAATCCTTGTACGTCGGTTCGATTCCGGCCCGGGCCTCCAGCTCTCCTTTCCTTATCTATATGAAATCTAGGCAGTTATCCCCTTACCCCGCCGCCACCACCATTTCCCCTAATTTTCCCTTTATCTCCAACCTGTTAACCTTTTCTTAACTTTTCCAGGGTATAGTAGGACAAATGAGTTTTATTGTACGAAAACGGTAAGATATAAATATGGATCCATCCATTAAAAGACTCGTTAAGCGGCGGCTTAATACCTTCGTAGATAGGGGTGAAACGCTGCTATACGATCCCCAGTTCCAGGTCGTTGCTGATATTGCTGAAAGGATTGCTGACGGCGACGAATATGGCTGTATTAAACGCCCAACCGGTACCGGTAAGACCACCACCACCTGACATCATCAGGCGATAGCCTTTCATACCAAAGAAAACCACCCAACCAAAGAATCAGACGCCATCCGGCTTTTCTAAGCGATAGCCAATACCCGGCTCGGTAATAATATAGCTTGGCTTCGTGGGGTCAGGCTCAATTTTTTGCCGCAACTGCCCAATATAAATACGCAGATATTGAATGTTATCTTCATGCGCCTTCCCCCATAACTCCGTCAATAACTGGCTATGCATAATCATTTTTCCGGCATTCATCATAAAATAACGCAACAGCTTGTATTCCTTGGGAGAAAGACTCACCACCTGTTCCTTTATTTTCACCTCATGGCGCAACAAATCCATCGCGATATCCCCCACCTGCATCACGGGATCAGCGCCCTCCTCCTTCACGCGCTTACGCAGATTCGCCCGAATACGTGCGAGCAGAATCTCGCTATCAAAGGGCTTCACCAGATAATCATCTGCGCCCAAATCCAGCGCACCGACGATATCGGTATTATCCGAACGTATCGACAACACGATAATAGGCAGCCCAGACCATTCGCGTATTCCACGAATCACCTCCACCCCATCCATATCCGGCAGCCCTAAATCACACACCACAAGATCTGGCTTAATCGATGCCGCCAGGCGCAGGCCCATCTCTGCCTTTTCGGCCTCTTCCACCTTATACCCCGCCGCTTCGAGCGTAATACGCAAAAACTTGCGTATTTGCTTCTCGTCATCAATCACAAGAATCGTGCTTTTAATCGTGTTCATCCGCCTGCTCATCTACAATATCGTGATATTCATTCAGTGTAATCACCACCGCCACACCCGCCCCACCAGGAGCATCTTCCAACATAATACTCCCATCATGCACATCAACAATCGCCTTACAAATTGCAAGCCCCAATCCGGTGCCCGCAATCCGCGCATCCCGCTTCTCCAGCCGGGTGAATTTGTCAAACACCCTATCGCGCTCAGCAGCAGGAATGCCCGGACCATTATCCACAACACGCAATACCGCTTTTCCCTTCTCCACACCCGCAGAAAGGCTCACATGACTTCCCTCAGGCGTATATTTGGCTGCATTCTCCAACAGGTTATGCATAATTTGAGGAAACAATACAGGATCAATATACACCGCAAAAGGCGCCGCCGCCTTCTCTAACACCACTTTATGTGCCGCCAGCCTATCTGATTGACGCTGTACCGCATCCGCAAAGAGCGAGTCCGTATCCACCCACTCCTTACGCGGCTTCAACGCGCCCGATTCAATACGGGTCATATCCAAAATATTGGTGATAGATTGGTTTAGCCGCTCCGCTTCATGGATGGCGGTGTGGAGCAAGGCGTGCTGCTCCTCTTTAGACAGCGAGTCATCCATATGGCGTAACGAAGACAGCGACCCAATAATCGATACGAGCGGCGTCTTTAAATCATGCGACACCGAAGAAAGCAAGGCGCTGCGCAGGGATTCTCGCTGGTGCTTTAGCTTCATCTCTTCAGATTCATGCATTAAATGCGTGCGCTCCAAAGCCAGCGCCGCCTGATAGCACAACGCTTCGATGAGCTTCTGGCTATGGTGATGGCCACTATCAGCAACAGCCACCACACCAATTTTACGGCGTGGCGTGGTTATAGGATAAAACGCCCACCCATCCGCATGGGTGCTATACTGTTTTTCAAACGCCGCAAAAGACGCCGCCACCGCATCCTGCGATAAGGAAACACCTGCTGGAAATACCGCCTGCAAACTGCCATTGCGTAAAAACAATACCACATCACTCTGCAAGATCTCGCCTAAATGCTGCGCTAACGAGAGGGTCACCTCTTTTTTATCCCCTGACCCCGCCACATCTTTGCTCAAATCATGTAAGGCGCGCGCCGCACGCTCCCTTTCTTTCAGCAACACCATATTGCGCTTATACACATCCGCTACCGTAGCAGAAATAAGCGACGCGCTTAAAAATAGCGCAAAATTGAGAACATCACTCGCCTGCCCTAGCCCAAATGCATAGAACGGCGGAATAAAGAAAAAATTATAAAATCCAAAACTGAGCAGAGCGGCCACCATGGCGGGCCAAAACCCATAGCGCAGCGCTAAAAACACGATCGCCAGCAAATACACCATCGATACGTTATAAATACTGGCATTAAACCGGTATTCTGGGAGAGACTCCTGAATAATCTCCACCACAAGCGTAACGACACTAATCAGCCCAATGCTCGCCGCATAGGAGCGCCATTTTTGAAAAACAGGTAACCCCACGCTGTTTTCGTCAACACTGTCTAATACCACAACCTGTAACTCAAACGGAGGGTCGTGTTTTAGCAGTCGCGTTGCAAGCGTGGGATTAAAAAGCGTGGCTAAGCGGGATTTTCGCCGCCGCCCAACAATAACATGCGTCAGCCCATGTAAATCGGCCGCGGTGATAATCCCTTGCGCAATATCAGAAGACGGGAGGCGTATAATTTCCGCTCCCGCTTCCCGTGCTTTATCAAGGGAGAGCTCTAGCCGCTGCCGTAAAATAGGGTCCAGTACATGGTCTGTGAGCTCAATCGTGATCGCATACCAACGACACCCTTCGCGCCCAGCGATGTCTTCGGCTGCATCAAGAAGCGCGCGATTATCTGAATACACATTCAGGCATACGCCTAATCGCTTCTCTCCTGAATGCACCATATACCCATCATCGTGTTATGCCGCGCGATAGAGTGCCTGATCCAGCTGTTTAAAACTATTGCGAATCTCAGACCGACCGCGCTCAATTAGCTGTACATAGCTATCATAGTTTGAAGGTTTATGGCTGACCAGATGTTTTAGCCACAGCTTTAAGTGGTTTCTTAACCGATCAATTTTCATAAACAACTTCTTCACCAACTTACGCTGGTGATGATCCATCGATTTCGATTGCAGCCAAAACTGCCGTTTATACGCCTCGCGAGTCTTTTTCAAATCCGTAATATCACTCGCTAAATCTACAATATATGCATCACGCACTGTTCTCTCTCCTTAAACAATGATACGTCATCACTACCGGGGCACGGCGGGTTTTCCCGTGCCCCAGAAAACGCTATACCCTAAGGATATAGCAACTCTACCAAATCCCTATTATGGGGAGGTGATGGTGAAGATTGGTAGAGCCGATCTTCATCATGCGCATCACTGGGAATCGGCTTAATATCCAAATGCGCTTCGATATCGCTATTCCCGTCACTGCTATGCTCCATGAAATGCTTCACATCCTCATAGCTCGGTATCGGAAATGGGTTATATCCGTGTAAATAGTCTGCTACCACCATTGGCATGCTCATTATCGTATCTCCTCCGTGTTGTGTTACATAGTAGTGGGTGTTGTAGTCTCTCGCTCTTCGGTGTTTTTAGGAAAATCTGTAGGCTGGTCCTCCCTATAGCCCGAAGGCAGACGCACCTCCTCTTTCTTTTCCCGCATAACCATCTCACCCTGTCCGGCGAGCGCAGCAAGCGCCTGGGCGCTCAACTCCACCCTGTCCACCACCTCCGGCGATGGCACAGGAGCGCTCTCACGCGGAGAATCCCTACGAAACTGATAAAAATTCCTCATCCCGTAATACGTCTCCGCTAGAACTGACCCAACAGGCTGTATCATCGATACATCACTCCTTACTTGTCTCGGTTAACATGTATATAGTGTATGAAAAAATCGGGTAGGAATGCGATAGCAGCCGGTCAACATTTGCATATATAACGCGTATATGCCCTCTTTTTCTAAGGGCCCAAAAAAGAAAAGGGGTAGAAAGCGCGTAGGCCCTCTACCCCTTCCCTAAAGGTGAAAATGGGGAACATCACCATGTAGTAACTCTTGTCAGACCAAATTCGGACACCCTTCATCTACCATGCGCGTCGATTCCGTCCAGGCACTGTCATGACGATCATGCGCCCGGTGCCGTCCAACCTCTTGGTGGTCAGAGATATATTCTTGTGACGATGTATGCATCATGCGCGCACCGCCTTTCGTTGCAGCGCATAGGCGATAATACCCGCCGTCCAGGCGAACATCACCACCACGCCAAGCGCCATCTTAACACCGCCTAGGCCCATAACATACCAGCCCACTGCGCCCAACGGCGCCATTGCTAGTAACGACCACATCAATAGGTCACGCATTTCCATCCAGTAACTCCTTTTTCACTAGGGTAAAACATTCTTCAACTGTTACACATGGCCGTTCATAAGGTGGCTGCTCCGTATCATTATGCACCGGCGTTGCCTCGGCGAAAGACGCCGCACTCACATACGCAGGAGAAAACACCAGTATGGCTACTACCCCCACGATACACCGCATATGCATTTGCCGAAAAGTCACAAAACCACGCTCTTAAGTCCACGTTAAACAAGTTTATTGTATAAAAGAACGGGATAGAAAAACTATACAGACCAGGGGAGCGATACATATAAAACGTATATATGCCGCTACTCTATTCCCCACATTTTGGCAGATCCCCACTGCCAAACACACCCAATCACACCACGCCTATTGCATTGCAATGCTTTGCAACTTCTAGTAGAGTCTGGCCGTATTCTTGCTGTTATAGCAAAAGAAGCGCTGCAGTAAAAGGAGGCGTATATGCAGCATATCCGGCTATGGGCCACCGCATTGTTATACGCGGGCGTGTTTGCCTTGGATATCTATCACCCGCTGGGGGTAGCAGCAGGCATTGCTTATATTCCTGTAGTGTTCTGCAGCACCTGGTTCCGCGGTGCAACCATGCCGTTTATTTTTGCTGGAGGTGCTTCGGTACTGACCATCGCGGGATATTTTCTCTCTAGCGATGTGGCCATTGAAGAAGGATACGCCATCCTCAATCGCGTGTTATCGCTCATCGGCGTCTGGGTGGTGGCCGTGATTGTATCCCTGCAGAAAAACACCCTGGAAAAATTAGCAGAGAGTGAGGGGCGATTCAGCAATGTGATTAACAGTGCGGTGGATGGGATGATCACCATCGATGAACAAGGCACGGTAGAATTATTCAATCCCGCCTGTGAGAGAATCTTTGGCTACACGGCAAAAGAAGTGGTCGGCCATAATATTAAAATGCTGATGCCAGAACCCTATCATGGCGAGCATGATGGGTATCTACGTCAGTATTGCACCACCGGAGAAAGAAAGATCATCGGCATCGGCCGTGATGTAGAAGGACGGCGCAAGGATGGTTCCACCTTCCCCATGCGGCTTGCGGTGAGCGAGCTACGGCTTGGAGAACGGCGCTTATTTGCCGGCATCTTGCGTGATATTACAGTAGAGAAAAAGAGCGAAGAAGAACGCGAACAGCTCATTGAAAAATTAGCACAATCAAATGAAGAGCTCGAACGATTTGCCTATGTAGCCTCGCATGATTTGCAGGAACCGCTGCGCATGGTGCGCAGCTTTACCAATCTGCTGGCAGAGCAATATGGCGAGCAGCTAGACGAGCAGGCGCAGGAATATATTAATTTCGCCGCGAGTTCTGCTGAACGCATGCAGCAATTGGTGGAAGACTTGCTGGAATATGCACGCATTGGCGAAGAAGCAGAACGGCACGAATCTGTGGATGTGCATAATATACTGGAATATGTGCAGCAAAATCTGCGTGAAAGTATGGAAGAAGCCGGCGCAGAGATCACGCATGATCCCTTGCCTGTTATTGTTCTTAACCCGGTGCGCTTCTCACGCCTGCTGCAAAATCTCGTAGGCAATGCAATGAAATATCAAAAACAGGGAAACGCGCCCAGGATACATATAGCCGTGGAAGACACTCCGGAAGAATGGGTGTTTTCGGTGCAGGATAACGGTATTGGTATGAAGCACGAATATTGTGAGAAGATTTTTTCCCCGTTTAAGCGCCTGCATGGCCGGGACGAATATTCCGGAACCGGCATGGGGCTTGCCATCACCAAAAAGATCGTTGAGAATTTTGGTGGGCGAATCTGGGCAGAATCGGAACTCGGTAAAGGCAGTACCTTCTTCTTTACCGTTCCTAAACAACTCGCAAATACAACAACCCCACTAGAAGAGGAGGAAGTAGCATGAACGCTGCATTAAACGATAGCCGGCCTGTAGAAATCTTGCTGGTAGAGGATAACCCCGGCGATATTATGCTGACGCAGCAAGCGTTTAAGCAGGCCAGGCTTGCGAATAATATTCATGTAGCGCGCGATGGCGAAAGCGCTCTTGAGATGCTATATAAACAGGGTGAATACACCGATATGGTAACACCAGATATCGTATTGTTAGACCTCAATCTCCCAAAGAAAGATGGGCGTGAGGTGTTAGAAGAGGTAAAGGAAGATGCGGTGTTAAAACATATCCCGGTCGTGGTATTAAGCAGCTCAAAGGCAGACCAAGACGTCATAAAAACCTATAATTTGCATGCAAATAGCTACATCATCAAGCCAGTGAATATGGAGAAATTTTTTGAGGTAGTCTCCGCTATCGAGCATTTCTGGTTCACCGTTGTCACCCTGCCGAAAGAGCAGCCAGCAGAACGCACGGGATAATCCCAGCCGCTATCAAATACGGGCGCAGCTTCCTTCAGCTTCTTTCGCGCATCTTGGCCACACAGGCCCACCACGCTAATTTGGCAAAACGTGGCCGAACATGCTTGCCTTTTTACGGTAATATTCTATGTTCCTGCCGGTCACACGGTTTTTTTATCTTATAGGATAGTTTATGCCCGTAAAAATGATTCGCGAATTCTTTAAGCTCGAAGCTGCTGGCGGCATTCTGCTTGGGCTGGCTGCTATCGTGGCACTCATCATGGAGAATTCGCCCCTGCAGTCGCTCTATGACGCGCTGCTCACTACTCCTGTGATTATCCAAATCGGGGCGTTTGCCATCAATAAACCACTCCTGCTGTGGATTAATGACGGGCTGATGGCCGTCTTCTTCCTGCTGGTGGGGTTAGAGATCAAACGTGAAATCTTGGAGGGGCAGCTCTCCACGCGTGAACAGATTAGCCTACCTGCCATTGCGGCATTGGGAGGGCTTGCGGTGCCCGCCCTTATCTATAGCTATATCAACTGGGGCGATGCGGAATCGATGCGTGGCTGGGCCATTCCTGCTGCTACGGATATCGCATTTGCTCTTGGCGTCATTACCTTGCTTGGCAACCGTGTGCCTGAAACCTTAAAAATCTGCCTGGTGGCCATTGCTATTCTGGATGATTTGGCGGCGATTATTATCATCGCCCTGTTTTATACCGACAATCTTTCGCTCTTCTCGCTCGCAGTGGGCGTTATCGGCATTACCATTCTCACCATTCTCAATCGCCGCGGTGTGACGAACCTCGCACCCTATGTGGTAACCGGCATTTTCTTATGGGCCTGTGTGCTCAAATCGGGCGTACACGCGACCTTAGCCGGTGTGATTTTGGCCTTCTTCATCCCGCTGAAAATCAAAAATCCTGAAGGAAAAGCCCCGTTGCGCAAACTCGAACACGGGCTGCACCCTTGGGTGGCTTATGGTGTGCTGCCTGTATTCGCTTTTGCGAATGCCGGTGTATCGCTCGAAGGATTATCGCTTGAGATGATGATGCAGCCCATCACTCTGGGTATTGCCGCTGGCCTATTTTTCGGCAAACAAATTGGTGTGATGGCCTTCACCGCGCTTGCCGTGGTCACCAAGCTGTGCCGCCTGCCTGCGGGCGTTAGCTGGAAGCAATATTACGGCATGTCGCTCATCACCGGTATTGGTTTCACCATGAGCTTGTTCATCGGCACACTCGCCTTCAGCGGTATAGAGCACCAAACCGCCGTACGTTTAGGCGTGCTCAGCGGCTCGGCCTTATCGGGCATACTCGGCTATACCATTTTGCGCATGGCCTCTAAAAAACCGGCACGAAAACGTACGTAACCTGCTGCTATGGATATACTCACCCTTTTTACCCATAACATCCTCTCGCCCCCGATCCTCTTTTTCGTATTGGGCATTATAGCAGGCTTATTAAAATCCGACCTCAACGTGCCCGAGCAGATCAGCCGCTATCTCTCCATCTATCTCATGATGGCGATTGGCTTCAAAGGCGGCGTGGCGATCGCCGAAACCCCGGAGATCAACGAACAAATCATCACCACTATCATCGCCGGTATCATCACCGGCTTCACTCAGCCCTTCCTCGGCTATCTCCTACTTAAATGGACCACCAAGCTTGATAGCCCGACTGCTGCGGCGATCGCCGCACATTATGGCTCGATTAGCATGGTCACCTTCGTCACCGCTGTCAGCTTCTTAGAGGCAAGCGCGGTGGTTTACGCCGGGTATATCGTTGCAGTGCTCGCCTTGATGGAAGCACCGGCCATCCTCACCGGCCTGTTTATCGCCCACCGGGCAGAGCCAAAAACCATCAAAGCCACCGAGAAAGCGACACCAAAACTCAGCCGGGAAATCTTCACCAATGGCGCCATCCTCCTGCTCACCGGTTCCTTCCTCGTTGGCTGGGCCACGGGCACATCTGGCATGGAAAAAATGCATGGGTTTTTCGTTGAGCCGTTCCACGGCATCCTCGCCTTCTTCCTGCTGGATATGGGCTTGCTGGTATCGCGCCAGCTCCATTATTTGAAAGAGTTTACGCTGCGCCTCGCCTTATTTGGCATTTATATGCCGCTGATCGGCGGCGGGCTCGGGCTCGGGCTTAGCGTCCTCATCGGGCTTGATGTGGGCACCGGCACATTATTCACTGTGCTCATCGCCAGCGCCTCGTATATCGCGGTTACCGCCGCTATGCGTTTAGCACTACCGCAAGCTAAGGCGGCGATTTACGTCCCCATGTCGCTTGCTATCACCTTCCCTTTCAACATCATGATCGGCATTCCGCTTTATTTTGCTGCAGCCGAAACCTTGCTGGGGTAAGCGCATGAAGGCGACTATCCAGCGCCTTGTTGAAGGGAAAATCTTCCAGCACAGCATCATTGTACTGATTGTCATCAATGCCATTATCCTCGGCATGGAAACCTCTCAGAGCCTGATGGCGCAATACGGACCTTTCCTAAAAACCCTCGATGCGCTGATCTTAAAAGTATTTGTTATAGAAATCTTGCTCCGGCTTTATGTGCATCGCTGGCGCTTTTTTACCCGCCCATGGAGCGTGTTCGACTTCGTGGTCGTGGCCATCGCACTGATCCCGGCGAGCGAAGCTTTCGCTGCGCTCCGCACCTTGCGCGTGTTACGCGTGTTGCGCTTGCTCTCCATGGTGCCCACGATGCGCCGGGTGATCGAAGGGCTGCTCTCGGCCATACCCGGCATCGCCTCGGTCGCCGCCATCATGCTGCTTTTCTTCTATGTCTTTGCTGTCATCGGCACCCATTTATATAGCGCCACCTTCCCTGATTGGTTCGGTACACTGGGCAGAACCATGTTCACCCTGTTCCAAATCATGACGCTAGAAAGCTGGTCTATGGGCATCGTGCGGCCGGTATTGGAGCAACACCCCAATGCCTGGGCCTTTTTCGTGACCTATATTTTGGTCACCACTTTCACGATGCTGAACTTGTTCATCGCCATTATCGTTAATGCCATGCATAAAGGTACGGATGAATCGGCAGAAGAAAGCCGTACGGAAATAAAACAAACGCTCAGCGAAGAACTCACTGCCGTAGAAGCCCGCCTACTCAAAGAAATTCGGAAAACCCGAGGGAAGTAGGCCTCGTTTTAAGCGATTGTATTCCCCTTAAATCCGTGATACAATTGTATCACGATAAAGTTTACGTGGGATTTCAATAAAACGCCTTTATTCTATGAAAAAGAAATTACCAGAAAAAACAGCTAAAGAACTGGCCGCGATGCCTGATAACGCTATTGATTACAGCGATATCCCAGAGCTAGACCAGGGTTTTATGGAGCAGGTGGCCCTCTTTCGCCCTCAGGCTAAACAGCACATCTCTTTGCGCCTCGATGCAGATGTTATTGCCTGGTTTAAAAAACAAGGATCGGGCTACCAATCCTATATGAACGCTGTGCTAAAGGCCTTTGTGGAGAATAAAAAAGAGGAGTAAGCGATTGTGCCACAGCTTCGTCACCTTCGGTGACAAGCAGCGGCGGATGGCTCCGCGGGAGGGATTCGAACCCCCGACCAATTGGTTAACAGCCAACTGCTCTACCACTGAGCTACCGCGGAATAAGACATCTTTTCGAGAGCACTAATAAATACGGTACTGAAAACAGAATGCAAGCGCTATCTTCCTGCCACCGCCAGGCAGGAGATGTTTTCTTGCCGGAGCCGGCGACAGCGCGTATTCGCTGCTGAACGCGCGGTAAACGGCCCTACGCGCAGGCGATATGGGTTTGAGCCACTCACCCCACTGCTCGGCGTATGAATGCTCGGCTTTAAATCGCCGAGCGCCAGGTAATGCTTCTCTTTTAAGAAATGCCATTCGCGCAGCGCCGCTCGTTCGCTGGCAAATGCGCCAATCTGCACCCAATACAGCGTGGTTGGTCCCTGGCGAATCGGCGAGAAATCCGCCGCCGCAGACACGCTGCGCTGCGCCCGCGAAGGCTCGGAGGAATTAAACTCATACAA
>JANQQO010000271.1 GCA_028289305.1 Rickettsiales bacterium
ACTGGTTGACAGTGAGGCCGTTTTTATCCAGCGTGTAGAAGAAGCAGCTGCGGCGGCCGGTGTGGCAGGCCACGCCGGTTTGTGTGACCTTCGCAAGCAGGGCATCGTAATCGCAATCGAGGATGAGTGTCTGTAATTCTTGGGTTTGACCCGAGGTTTCGCCCTTGCGCCATAACTTCCCGCGCGAGCGTGACCAGTAATACAGCTCACCGGTGGTGAGCGTTTTTTCTAGCGCTTCGGCATTCATCCAAGCGAGGGTGAGCACGGTGCCATCGGAGGCTTCTTGCGCGATGACGGGTATAAAACCGTCTCCGTTGAAGCGTATTTTGGCGATGATGTCTGCAATATTACTCATAATGCCCATTTTACCAGGGGTTTTCTAGTTATTTCAAGTGCGTATTTTCGCCTATACATACGTATTTCGTTTAAGTAAGTACAGAAAAATCTAGCGGGATGATGCGGTAGGTAGAAAGAAAAAGTGCCACCGAAGTGGCACTTTTTAGGGGGAGAAGGGGATACGTTAATGTGTTATTAATGGGATTTCATATGATGATCGGGGTATAATGCCTCCAAGCGATCAATAATTTTATCCCATAATTCTTGATAGGCTTCTTTATCTTTTTTACTGGGAGGTGTAAGCACCTCGGTTTCTTGTGTGTGTTCTTGCATCATTTTTTTACTCCTCCTACATCTTTACTAAAAATTAGATAAAATTTTATATAAATTCACCCTATCATAAAAAGGTTAACAAATCGTTAATTTCTGGAATTTTTTTATATTTTTTACAGGGGTGCGGTTAGGGTGTTGATATATAAGGGGAATATTTGGTGGGTGTGAGGGGTGGGGGAGGTGATTTTGTGGTTTGGGAGAGGTTTCTTTAAGAGGGTGGAATCGGCGCCTATTTACCTTTATATGTAAGTTATTAAGCAATATATAATATTAGTAAATAGTATTTTTATACTTGATTTCACTAATATTTAATGATATATTATGCGTAATTAAACAAACATAGTATCACTAAGGAGGTTTTACACTATGCATTGTCCTACAATAGATGCACCTACAATTTCTATGGGTGATCCAAATCTTGAATTTTTGCGATTTCATACAGCCGAAGGCGCGCCTAAGATGCCGGTTGGTCCCCACTCTCAAGATTTATTAGCGCGGAATGCGTTGGAGCGTGGTCAAGATCATGTTGCTGGTCTAGCAGCCTAACCATAGGCTATTCCTAATAGTTTCCTAGCGGTGGGGTGGCGTGAGATGCGCCATCAGCATCGCATAGACGTGCTTGCACGCTGTTTTCCCTAAGGATTTGCCGATATTTCCTTGCTATTACACAGGAAATTGTGTATCACGACCGCAGTGCTAATTGGCTGGGAGGGCGGCTCGCACGCAATATATCTATGTCTACGACGCAGATCCATCGTTTCTCTGATACATCTCGTGACACATTATATACGCGGTATTGCGATGTGCGGCGCCTGAGCGAAGTGCTTGCTGAGCCCTTATCTCCAGAAGATCAAACCCTGCAATCGATGCCGGATGCAAGCCCGGTGAAATGGCATCTGGCGCATACTAGCTGGTTTTTTGAAACCTTTATTTTAAAGGCATTTTGTGAGGGCTATACGCCATTTCACCCTGAATATGAATATCTCTTTAATTCCTATTATAATGGTATCGGTGAGCAATATCCGCGGTCGGCCCGTGGGCTGATTTCACGACCGGGTGCGGCAGAGGTGCTGGCCTATCGCGCGTATGTTGATGCGGCGATGCAGCGTTATTTGCAGGCCTGCGGTGATGAGGAATATGCGGAAATTGCGGGGCTGGTGGAGCTGGGGCTGCACCATGAGCAGCAGCATCAGGAATTAATCGTAACCGATATTAAACATGCGTTATTTATGAACCCACTTGCACCGGCTTATCGACCAAGCACGGTGGAAGCGCGGAAGGCGCCGGCGCTTGATTGGGCGGCCTATCCTGCGGGAATGTATGACATAGGGCATGTGGGTGAGGGGTTTGCGTTTGATAATGAAGGGCCGCGGCATAAGGTGTATTTGGAGGCGTTTCGACTGGCCTCACGCCCGGTGACCAATGGTGAGTTTCTAGCGTTTATTGAGGATGGTGGTTATACACAGCCGCGCTGGTGGCTTTCTGATGGCTGGGATGCGGTGACGCGCGAGGGAAAACACGCGCCGCTATATTGGCAGCAGCGCGATGGGCAGTGGTATCACTTTACGCTGGCGGGGCTGCAGAAGCTGGATGAGGCGGCGCCGGTGGTGCATGTGAATTATTACGAAGCGCAGGCCTATGCGGCTTGGGCGGGCAAGCGCTTGCCTACCGAAGCGGAGTGGGAGGTGGTAGCGCAAGAACAGGCAGTAGCGGGTAATTTCCTAAACATTAATACACTGCACCCGGTTGCTGCTGGTGCGGGAGCGTGTGTGCAGCTATTTGGTGATGTGTGGGAGTGGACAAGCAGCAGCTATGGGCCGTATCCAGGTTTTGCACCGCTTGCAGGCACGGTGGGTGAGTATAACGGCAAGTTTATGTGTGGGCAGTATGTGCTGCGCGGTGGGTCATGCGCAACGCCAGAAGGGCATATACGCGCCAGCTATCGTAATTTTTTCCACGCTGATGCGGCGTGGCAATTTAGTGGTATTCGCTTAGCGGAGGGAGAGTGAAATGTATACAGAAATACTAGAAACAGAGGCGCAGCAGCGCTTCTTGGAAGATGTGTTGCAGGGGCTTAGCGGGAAGCAAAAGACGTTGCCGTGTAAATATTTTTATGACGAAAAAGGTTCGCAGCTGTTTGAGGCGATTTGTGGATTGGACGAGTATTATGTGACGCGCACGGAGCAGGCGTTGCTCGAAGAGATTGCGCCGGAATTAGCGGTATGTGTGGGGCCGCATGCACGCATTATTGAGCCTGGCTCGGGGGCGGGTAAGAAAATACAGACCTTGCTTGGAGCACTGGATCGGCCGGCAGGGTATACGCCGATTGATATTTCTGAGGAGATTTTGCATGCCTCGGCGGAGACGCTGCGTCGGTTATTTCCCAAGATTGCGATTCGGCCGTTGGTGGCGGATTATACGCAGTCACTGCAGATGCCGCAGCTCTTTGGCGCTATGCCAGAAGGGAAGAAGGTGGTGTTTTTCCCTGGCTCAACGATTGGGAATTTTGAACCGGAAGAGCGGCAGCATTTCCTAAAGCGTATTGCCCGTGCGGTGGGGCCTGGTGGTGGGCTGATTATTGGTGTGGATTTGGTGAAGGATGCTGACACACTAGAAGCCGCGTATGATGACGCGGAAGGGGTGACCGCAGCGTTTAACCTGCATATTTTAGAGCGCATCAAACAGGAGCTGGGTGCGGGCGTGGATGTGGCAGCGTTTTCGCATCTGGCGGAGTTTAATGCAGAAAAGCAGCGGGTGGAGATGCATTTGGTAAGCACCAAAGCGCAGAAGATTTGCGTGGCAGGGCGGTGTTTTTGCTTTGCGGAAGGTGAAACGATTCATACCGAGAATTCGTATAAATATACGGTGGAAGGGTTTCAGGCAGTAGCGCGTGAAGCTGGTTTTGCACCGCAAAAAACCTGGGTGGATGATGCAGGGTTGTTTAGCATCCATTATCTGGAAGTGGCGGAATAGGGGTGCGGTGATTTCCGTGATTGCCAGCGGGGCGAATTTGTGGCATAAATTTAAGTAGACGGTAAAATACTGTTGTTGTGTTAAGCCTATCTTAATGGGGAGTAGAAAGATGGGTGGCGGTACTATAAAGCGGACCTATCGTACGATCTGGGTCTCGGATATTCACCTAGGGTCACGTGACTGCAAGGCGGATTTTCTTCTCGATTTCTTCCGATATAACGAATCTGACACGCTCTATTTAGTGGGCGATATTATTGATGGCTGGCGCTTGAAGCGGCAGTGGCACTGGCCGCAGGCGCATAGCACGGTGATACAGAAGATATTGCGGAAATCACGCAAGGGTACGAAAGTGATTTACGTGCCGGGCAATCACGATAGTTTCCTGCGGGATTATATTGGTCTGCAGCTGGGGGAGATTGAGCTGCGCGAGCAGGATGTGCATGAGACGGCGGATGGGAAGCGGTTCTTAATATTACACGGGGATGAGTTTGACGGCGTGATTCGCCATGCGCGCTGGCTCTATTATATTGGGGATAAGGCATATGATTTTGCGCTGCGACTCAATCGCTGGATTAATTTTTTCCGCTCGCGCCGGGGCAAGCCTTATTGGTCGTTTTCTGCAACGCTGAAGAAAAAGGTGAAGCGCGCGGTGCAGTTGGTGAATGATTTTGAGAAATATTTGGTGGAGACCGCACGGCGGCATGATGCGGATGGGGTGATTTGCGGGCATATTCACCATGCTGAGATGAAGGAGATGGAAGGGATTTTATACTGCAATGATGGGGATTGGGTGGAGAGTTGCACCGCCTTGGTGGAGCACCATGATGGGCGGTTGGAGCTGATTGATTGGACAGAGGAATATAATAAGCGGCATTTTGCACCGGCGCAGGCGTCGGTGACAGCGAAGCCCAACGGGGCAGCGCATGAGGATATCCATGCCGGCTGAGCACGCGGCGGCGGAAGGCGTGGACTCAAGGGAACATATCGTTTTGGTGACCGATGCGTGGTACCCGCAGGTGAACGGCGTGGTGCGCAGCTGGGATATGGTGCGCGGCGAGCTTGAGAGGCTAGGCTATCGCGTGACAGTGATTGCGCCGGAGCAGTTTCGTACGATTCCGTGTCCGACCTATCCGAGTATTCGTTTGGCGGTGAATACATGGCCGAAATTAGGGCGGATGCTGCGTGCGGCTGCGCCGGATTATGTGCATATTGCGACAGAAGGGCCGCTGGGCTGGGCAGCACGGCGGGTGTGTTTGAAAGAAGGGTGGCGGTTCACCACCTCGTTTCATACGAAATTTCCCGAATATATTCAGAGGCGCTTTCGGGTGCCGGAGCGCTGGAGCTATGCGGTGTTGCGGCGATTTCACCGGAAGGCGGCGCATATGCTGGTGGCGACGCCATCATTAAAACGCGAATTGGAGGAGAAGGGATTTAACAATACCGCATTATGGACGCGGGGGGTGGATACCGCCTTGTTTACACTAGAATATGGTAAAGCGCTATTGGATGGGTATGCGCGGCCGATTTGGCTTTATGTCGGGCGTGTGGCGGTGGAGAAGAATTTGGAGGCATTTTTGGCCTTGCCGCTGGAAGGCACGAAGCTGGTGGTGGGAGATGGGCCGGCGCTGAAGCCATTACAGGAAAAATACACCGATTCGGTGTTTTTGGGCGCGAAGTTTGGGGAGGAGTTGGCGCAGCATTTTGCGGCGAGCGATGTATTCGTGTTTCCGAGTAAAACCGATACGTTTGGATTGGTGATGTTAGAAGCGATGGCGAGCGGATTGCCTGTCGCGGCCTATCCTGTGACCGGGCCGGTGGATGTGGTTAAAAGCAAGAAGGTGGGTGTGCTGGATGAGGATTTAGCCACTGCAGCCATGCGCGCACTGGCGCTGCGGCCAGAAGATGCGCGTGCCTATGCGCTTCAATATTCCTGGGAAAATTGCGCGAAGTTGTTCTTGCAATATGCGACGCTAGCTAGGCAGATTATTTAGATATAAACAGGCCGGGTGGGCCGTCTGGGTGGGCGGTGAATGTGTCGATGATGCCGAAGGTGGTTTCTGAGCTGCCGAGGAATAGGAAGCCATTAGGAGCAAGCACGCTTTGGAGGTTATTTAAGATGGTGCGTTTGGTTTCCTCTTCAAAATAGATCAACACATTGCGGCAGAAGATGATGTCGAATGTGCCTAATATGCTATAATTCGATGAGATGAGGTTGTGTTGTGCAAAGGTGATGTGGGATTTGACATCATCTTTGATCTGCCATTTTTCTCCCTCTTGCGTAAAATATTTGAGGAGTAAGGTGATAGGTAGGCCGCGCTGCACTTCAAATTGGGAGTATATACCCGTTTTAGCTTTCTCCAAAATGGTGTTATCAATATCACTGGCGTGAATTTCTACGGTTTTGCCGTTTAGGAGCTGTGGGTTTTCTAGCAAGGTGATAGCCAGTGAATAAGGTTCCTGGCCGGAGGAGCAGGCAGCGCTCCAAATGCGTATGGTATTACCCGAGCTGTGTTCCGTGACGGCCGGGAGGATGGTGTCTCGCAAGGCATCGAAGGGCTTGGTATCACGAAAGAACAGGGTTTCATTCGTCGTCATGGCCTCGATGATTTCATTGCACAGCGCGTCATTTGGTGAAGATTGCAGCTGTTGTGCGAGTGCGTCGATCGAAGCAATATTATGTTGGCGGATAATAGGAAGTAGGCGGTTTTCCAGCAGATATTCTTTATCTTGCTGCAGATGGATGCCGGAGCGTTCTTTGAGCAACGCGTTGAGAAATGTGAATGTGGCGGGGCTGATGCTCATTGGATTTTCCCCACAAAAAGATTAATAAGCGCTTCTGGGATATCACTTAAAGGATAGACGGCGCTACATAACCCGCCCAATGCGACGGCTCCAGGCATGCCCCAGACTACGCTGCTTTCTTCATCCTGCGCGATGACGCAACCGCCGGCGTTGGCCACTTTTTCTGCGCCACGGAAGCCATCACTGCCCATGCCTGTC
>JANQQO010000021.1 GCA_028289305.1 Rickettsiales bacterium
ATATCTTTACGATTCTCACCTGTGTGTATTTAAACGATGCACTACATTTGCATTAGATCATTTTAACTAACGAAAGGAACTGTTATGGAACTAGAAGTATTAAAATTTGTTGGCGCTGGTTTGGCCACCCTCGGGATGCTTGGCGCGGCGATTGGTGTGGGCATGGTGTTTGCTGCCTTCTTGAACGGGCTGGCACGTAACCCTTCTGCAGAAAACAAATTGCGTACGAATGCGTTTATTGGTGCGGCGTTGGCAGAGGCGATGGGTATCTTTGCATTTATCGTGGCGCTGGTGCTACTCTTCGTTCTCTAGTGATTGCCTAAGCAATAGGGTATTCTGATGCCTCAGCTTGATTTTGCTACTTTTCCTTCGCAGATATTGTGGCTCGCCATTTGTTTTATGGCGACCTATTTCTTTGTGTTGCGCTATGCCTTGCCGCAGATCAGCAAGGTATTCCAAAGCCGGCAGGATAGGATCGCCAGCGATTTGGATGAGGCTGAGCGGCTGAAGCAAGAGGCGGAGGAGATGGAGACATCGTACAAAACCTCAGCAGAAGAAACGCGTAGCAAAGCCAATGCGATTATCGCGGAGGCAACAGCAGAGGCAGAGAAGGAGGCCGAAGCACGCTATCATACGCTAGATGAAGATCTAAGCAACACCTTGGCAGAGGCGGAGAAGCGCATGCAGGATGCACGGCAGAAGGCGGTGAAGGCGCTGTTGCCAGTATCGCAAGAGCTGGCTGCCTTGACCGTAGAGAAGGTGGCGGATATGACAATCAGCGATAAAGATAGTGGCGCTGTGGTCAGTGAATTACTGAAAGAGAAGGTGAGTTAAATGCCCTTTCATGTGGATGAATCATTTTTTGTAGGCCTGTCTTTTGTCTTGTTTGTGGCCCTGATGTATAAACCTGTGGGGCGGCTAATCGGCAAGGGGTTGGATGCGCGTGCAGAGCGTATTCGTGCGGAGCTGGATGAGGCGCTGCGCTTGCGCGAGGAGGCACAAGCTGTGCTGGCCTCGTATGAGCGGGAGCAACGTAAGGCGTTAGAAAATGTCGAAGAAGTGTTGCAGCATGCAC
>JANQQO010000023.1 GCA_028289305.1 Rickettsiales bacterium
AAACTCGAGCTCGGCGGCGTGCTGTAACATTTGCTGACGCATCTGTTCAACCTTCTTGTTAATTTGCTCATGGGTCAGCGGGGTGCCATCCTCGTTTAAAGCATTCTCAGGTGGTGCGTCGGCACCCTCCTGCAAACTGGCGGCGATAGCCTTTTTCACCGAGGCGGGGGTGATGCCATGTTCTTCATTATAGGCTTGCTGTACGCTACGCCGGCGCTCCGTCTCTTCCAGAGCTGCTTTTAACGAGTCAGTTAAATTATCAGCATAGAGGATGACGCGGCCATCCACATGGCGTGCGGCGCGGCCAATGGTCTGGATCAGCGAGGTGCGTGAACGCAGGAAACCCTCCTTATCGGCATCCAAAATAGCGACCAGCATACATTCAGGGATATCGAGCCCCTCACGCAGCAGGTTAATGCCGACCAGTACGTCAAACACGCCCTTGCGCAGGTCGCGGATAATCTCCACGCGTTCGACCGTGTCGATATCGGAGTGCATATAGGTGACCTTGATGCCGGCCTCTTGCATATATTCGGTGAGATCCTCCGCCATGCGCTTGGTGAGGGTGGTGACGAGCACGCGCCCGCCCGAAGCGGCAACATTTTTGCACTCATGTAGGAGGTCGTCGACTTGCTGCTCAACGGGGCGGACAATACAGACCGGATCTATTAAACCAGTCGGGCGAATAAGTTGCTGAACCACCTCTCCAGCGGTACGCTCCAGCTCCCAGGTGTTGGGCGTGGCGGAGACATAAATGGTTTGCGGACGCATGCGATTCCACTCGTCGAATTGTAGCGGTCGGTTATCCAGCGCGGAGGGCAAGCGAAAGCCGTATTCGACAAGGTTCAGCTTACGCGCGCGGTCGCCGTTATACATGCCGCCAATTTGCGATACGGTAACATGGCTTTCATCAACGAAAAGCAGGGCGTCTTTAGGGAGGTATTCGAACAGGGTTGGCGGCGGTTCGCCGGCCTTCCTGCCGGAGAGATAGCGCGAATAATTCTCGATGCCCTTGCAGGCGCCGGTCTCCGAAATCATTTCGAGATCATACTGCGTGCGCTCTTCTAGGCGTTGTATTTCAAGCAGCTTACCCAGTTGGTTTAATTCAGCCACGCGGGTTTTGAGCTCGGCTTTTATCAAATCAACCGCTTGGTATAATGTGGGGCGTGGGGTGACATAATGGCTATTGGCGAAGACGGTGGTCTCGGAGAGCGTGTCGGTGCGCTCGCCGGTGAGCGGGTCGAACTCGGTGATGGTTTCGACCTCATCGCCGAAAAAGGCGATGCGCCAGGCGCGATCCTCGTAATGCGAGGGGAAGATATCGAGCGTGTCGCCGCGCAGGCGGAAGCAGCCGCGATGGAAATCGGCATCGTTTCTTGTGTATTGTAACTCGACCAACCGTTCGGTTAAATGCTTGATTGGAAGACTGTCTCCGGCCTTTATCGGTACAGCCATTTGCAGGTATAATTCCGGCGCGCCGAGGCCGTAAATACACGAGACGCTGGCGACGACGATGACATCGCGGCGCTCGAGCAGCGCGCGGGTGGCGGAGTGGCGTAGCAGGTCGATCTGTTCGTTGATCGAGGAGTCTTTTTCAATATAGGTATCGCTTTTGGCGATATAGGCCTCAGGCTGGTAGTAATCGTAATAGGAGACGAAATATTCGACAGCGTTTTCAGGGAAAAACTCCTTCATTTCCGCATAAAGCTGGGCGGCAAGCGTCTTATTATGCGCCAAAATCAAAGCAGGGCGCTGGGTTTGCTCGATTACATGCGCCATGGTGAAGGTTTTGCCCGAGCCAGTGACACCGAGCAGTACCTGATCGCGCTTGTTCTCCTGCAAACCTTGAGTGAGTGCGGCAATCGCCTCTGGCTGATCGCCAGAAGGGGTGAATTCCGCGTGTATTTTAAAAGGATGTGATGGCATTTTTGTTGCTATTGTCAAACGCGGCAGTGTATCACATAGGTTAGTTATGTCTAGCTCAACAGACCCTTTTACCCTTTTTGCGCGCTGGTTTAACGAGGCGGTGCGCTGTAAGGCGATTAAAGAACCGACGGCGATGTGTTTAGCAACCGCCACGCCGAAGGGCGCTCCTGCTGCACGTATGGTGCTACTGAAGGGGTATGATGAGCGTGGGTTTGCGTTTTACACCAATGTGCGTAGCCGCAAGGGCAAGGAAATTGCCAAAAATCCGCAGGCGGCGCTCTGTTTTTATTGGATGGCGCTGGATAAGCAAGTGCGCATTGAGGGCCGATTACAGCCGGTGAGCGATGCGGAGGCTGATGCATATTTTGCCTCGCGTGCTAAGGGCAGCCAGATTGGGGCCTGGGCATCACAGCAATCGCAGGGGTTGGCATCGAAGAAAGATTTACTCAATCGTGTGGCTAAATATACAGCAAAATATGGGCTTAGCGAGGTGCCGCGCCCACCGCATTGGTCGGGATTTATCCTGAAACCGAAACGCTTTGAATTCTGGCAGCAAGGGGAGTTCCGCATCCATGATCGTACCGAGTTCCGCCGTGGGAAAAACGGCTGGAAGCGGCAACTGCTCTACCCTTAAGCGGATGGGGGTACGGAGGCGTGCGTAAAAACTTGCGCCGGCGAGTGCTTCTTTCTATGATGCCGGCATGGCGGTGCCGATTATCAATCTTTTGATCAATGTGCTGACGCTCTATCAGTGGGTGGTCATCGCCTATATCGTGCTGGGATGGCTGTTTTATTTTAATATTGTCAATCGCCATCAGCCGCTCGTCTATAAGGTCAATGATGTGCTGATGCGGCTTACGGAGCCGATTCTGCGGCGTATTCGGCGGTTCATGCCGGATCTGGGCGGCATCGACATCTCACCTATCATTCTGTTTTTGATCGTTTTTTTCCTAAAAGACGTGTTGTACGAACTGCGCTATTCGATTCAGTATTAGTTAGTCGTGCGGATGTAATGCGTGACGGTATCGGGGCCGAGCGTACGCGTGGTGCAGCAGGTGAAGCGTGGTGCAGCGGTAAGTGAGGGGAGATCGAGCGGGCCAATCGCCG
>JANQQO010000046.1 GCA_028289305.1 Rickettsiales bacterium
CGGCGATCTCATCAGCCTCCTTGCCTATTTCATTATCATCCCAGTGCTGTTCCCTCTAAGCATTGGCCCGCATCCAGATCAGCTCCAACTCTTAGCCCCCGGCATCATCTGGGTTGCAGCACTCCTCGTATCCGCCCTTGCCTTACCTCGTATGTTTGAGGAGGATTATGAAGACGGCACGCTGCAGCTCTTCCTCACGCTTCCCGCCCCGCTCCATCTCATCGTGCTTGCGAAAATATGCGCGCATTGGTGCACTACCGGCGCGGCGCTGCTCCTCGCCACCCCGCTCCTAGCGCTATTTATGGGGCTGCCTTTCGCCACTTTCGGCACGCTTCTCATCGCCTTTCTTCTCGGCACGCTTCTCCTCACTCTTATTGGCGCGATGGGTGCGGCACTCGTGCTGGGCCTAAAGCGTGGCGGTGTTTTGCTTTCTCTCCTCGTGCTCCCGCTCTATATTCCCGTGCTAATCTTCGCCACCAGCGCCATCCTCTTCCCAGAAAAAGCGCTCGCGAATCTCATCATCCTCGCTTCCATGGCATTCATCATGCTGCCTATCACCACGCTCGCCACCACGTCTTCCTTGCGCATCGCGGTGGAAGAGCAGTAATCGCTTATGTCCAGTGTTCCGACGTTTACCCATTCCTCCGTGCGCGACCTTGCCTGGGTCATCGGCAGCCCGGTGCTGGTAGAGCAGGGTGGCCCTTACATTACCACGGCAGAGTGTGAGGCTCAGTTAGAAGCAGCGCTGCCCTGGCTAACAACGCTGGATGCAGATCCCGCGCCACTAGAGGCTGCCCTTGCGCAGAGTAATAGAGCCAATCTAGGCGGGTATTTTGAGTCCTTAGTAGCTTTCTGGTTGCAGCATCGGCCAGATACAACCCTCATAGGGCATAACATACAAGTCACCACCTCCAGTACTACACTCGGAGAGTTTGATTTTATCTATAATCACAAGAATATTGCTTATCATCTTGAAGCAGCGGTAAAATTCTACCTGCATCATGAGGGGTTGTGGTATGGTCCTAAAGCGCAAGACCGGCTGGATATCAAATGTAACAAGCTCACTACCCAGCAAACTGCCTTGTCCCATACCCCAGAAGGGAAAGCCTCTCTCACTGCGTTAGGCATCACCACTCCCGTTACTCCGCAAATCCTGCTTAAAGGCTACCTCTTCACGCAAAAAGATGCGCCAGCACCCAACCTCTCCGATACAACGCCCCCTCTCGCTCCCAAACATCTTCATGGCTGGTGGCAGCATTATAGCACCTTCGTAAACACAGCAGACACTACCACCCATTGGGCAGTATTAACAAATAAAAAACAATGGCTTGCTAGTTATATATTAGATAACGCTATAGATTTAGGCGCCGCCCCATCCAGCAACCCCAAGGCCGCCCCAATTACCACCCAAGAACTCCTCACCAAGCTCGATCCCGCCACCCCCACACTCATCGTTACCCTGGGTAAATCCTCCACCACCGGGAGCTATACCGAAACCTCCCGCGGCTTCATCGTGCCCGATACCTGGCCTGGTGGGTAGTTACCTTTGGATGGAGGAAGACGTTCTCGGTTGCTTCGAATACCCTTTATCTTCATCAATACGCTCAGCAATGCGTAAAAGCTCCCTACGCCTATCTAGAATAGCGTGATCGTCCCGCAATCCATCAGCATTGGCTGGTATAGTAGCATCAGTTTCATTTATTCTTTTCTCCAGCCTACCAATGGAGTCCGTAAGGGTGTTAATAAACCTAGCCCACGTATCCCCTGGCATTGCTACGCTTTCAAAAAAATCTTCCACTCCCTTTTTTCCTCCCTTTATTAAAGCGTCCTCAGGAGGTCCTATAGTTGATTTCCATCTTGGTTTTTTTACTTGAATGTCTAGTGTGACACGTTCGGCTATGCTGTCCGCAACTTCTTTTTTATTAAGATCTTGGTCTCTCAGAGCTCGATCTTTTCCGTATAGTGTTAAAGAGACAACATAAAGTTTATTGGTACCAGGGGATGCCTGTGTTCCTATAGTTATGGTATCAAGCCTTTCCTCTCTTTCAGGCGGAGGGCCTGAATAATTTTTAAAATATTTGATAATCGTTGCTCTTAGTGAAACCGTACGCTTTTCTGCTATCTCATCTAGTAAGGCATCTACGGGATCTTCACCTTCAGGTAATTGTGATACTATAAGATCTCTAAGCGTTTGAGTCAGCGTTCTTAGAAAATACCCTCGGGATTCATCGTACCTTGCCATAGTCACAGTATACAAAATACTATTCTGTGTACAAAGCAGATTATGTATCAAAATAGGGCATGGGTCACCCCGAAGCGTGTAGCCGACAAGGGATAAATCTAAACAGCCCGTCTACGTCCTTCAAACTTCGCCGGGTACTGCTTCGGCCTAACGTTCTACACGTGGCTGTGCCACGCGTAGCCCGAAGGGCGAAGCGTGGTGGGCGGTAATGGATTCGAACCATCGACCTCTACGATGTCAACTATTTATGTTTTTGTTTGAACATTTAACTTATTGATTATCTTATGAATTATATCTTCTGAAAGTACAGGCACTCTGTTGTTTACTGCGAAAACAGCACATATTTGTACAAATCATTCCGAAAACGATCCCACGGGAACGCGCTTATTTTAAGCTATAATCTTTACAAAACCAGAGAACTGATTATGTTAGCTAGTTCATATTTAGGGCGGTTAGCTCAGCTGGTTAGAGTACGGCCTTGACATGGCCGGGGTCGGGGATTCGAGTTCCTCACCGCCCACCAAATTTTACTTTTTATTTCTTTTTGATGTAGAGGGTTTATGAAAATTTTTGCGTTTATACTATCTTTTTCTACGGTCGCTTTACCAGCATTTGCAAATGCTAACAGCGTACAAGACAAGCTTTATGCCTCTTGTCTTGCCAGCAGCAAAAATATAACAGATCAAGCTAAAAACGCTTGCAAATGTCAGGCAGAAAAATGGGCATCCGGGAAAATACATAACCCAAAAGACCCTTCAAAAACCTTGATGATAAAGAAAGGATACATCGATAACTTAATCACGAATTGGAATCATAATATCGGTTTCAAAGATGGAGCTAAACTCCAAGGCGCCAACGCAGAGATGGCTGCCATAGCATTAAATATCGGTTTTGCTTGTACCAATGAATCTGGCGAATTTAAACCCGACAATAATGTTGATTCTAAAGCTACTATAGACAGTTCTCAACAAATTATTTCCGCTAACAATACTGACACTAAAGCTGGACAATCAGCCAAAATCATCAAAAAAGATTTTGAGGCAGATTTGAAAGTTATCGGTAAAGAAAGTGAAGGGCGGGTTGGCCGAGCTAAATGGGATGAGTATGCGGATGGTAAGCAGCGATTTAAAGTTACTGTGAATAAGAAAGCAGAGGAGTTCGCGGCCCCTATATCTATTAAGGTCAATGGGAAGGCCATAGGTAAAGCCCTCCGTGAAACAATGCAAGCTTCTGGCAAAGAATATGTATTTTATAAGTTTAATCTACAGTCAGATGAAGGAGACACGATTCCTATTATAAAAGAAGGTGATATTATTATCCTTAATACGGCTAATGGTATAGAGATCGCAGGCATTTTTGTTCCCGATTGATACCTAATTTTTTCTTGGACAGCCACACCTATCAAAAAAGAAGCAAAAACCTCATTTTTTGCAACCTATTATTTTATATGATCTCATGCCGGTCCCATGAGGTCGTTTTTGCTTTTTGAGGGTGGTTGGAGCCCGCAGAAAAACCAGAAAGATTCTGGTAAAGCCTAGTGCATGTCAACGTAGCGCTCTAACCAACTGAGCTAACCGCCCGCATGCGAAGAAACGCTAACATACCCATTCGCACCCGTTTGTCAAAACACATGTCACTGGTTTAACACACCCCTGCCTACATTCTCCCCTTCGGCGCAGGATTTCGTGGCATTCCCCTGCCGTTTAGGCTAGAGTGAACCACGAACATTTTGAATAATCGTAAAGAAATTCATATCTGTTAACCTTTTGTTAACCTTTTTCGTGTATCGTGATAAACCGTAGAGAGTGCAGCCGAGGAAGAAGAGGGCGATGCAAGAGTTAGAGCGGCTAAAAACTGCGTTAAAGCAACAGAATAGCTTGGTCTATGAGTGCAATGTTGCCACGGGCGACATCACCTGGTCCGGCGAGATGGATAATGTGCTGGCGACCACTTCAGCCGCGCTCGCAAGCCGTGACAACTACCTGTCGCTCATCCACGATGAAGATCGCACCCATTACATCGCCGCATTTGAGCGTGCCGCCAAGGAAG
>JANQQO010000247.1 GCA_028289305.1 Rickettsiales bacterium
GCCGGCTTTTGCTCCCTCAAACAGGCCAGCGACGCGCACCATGTAGAATTCATCAAGATTGCTAGCGGAGATAGAGAGGAATTTAACGCGCTCTAATAGCGGGTGAGCAGCGTTTTCTGCTTCTTCTAATACGCGCGTGTTAAACGCGAGCCATGAGAGCTCGCGATTAATGAAGCGTTCTTCCGGCCGGGTGAAGGGCAGTGGCGATGTGGATGGGGTAGGTGGCAAAATCCTTGCTCCATAGGTTTATTTTTCAGTATACATGATCTGAGTTATGGGTACAGCATACAAAGAGATTCTCCCCCTGCTTGCGGGGGGAGCAGTAAATCTGAGTGCTCCTGCAAGGAGCCCAGATTTACGAGGGGGGTGTTTTTAGTCTTTAATAGACACCCCCTCCAGGTTTCGTAAATTCGCTTTGCTCATTAAACGAAACCTTGCCTCCCCCGCAGGCAGGGGAGGAGGTTTTTTTATCCATAACTCAAATATACGTAATACTATACAAACACAGATACGTGATGCCAAGCCATAAGGAAATTCGCCACTCGCCGCATACGATCCAGGAGCTCTATGCCCTGGTGGTGGATATTGAGCGCTATCCAGAGTTTCTGCCCTGGGTGGCGGCTTCACGGATTTTACAGCGTGAGGGCGAAGAGATCACCGCGGATTTGGTGGTGCGGTTTAACGCGTTTACCGAGACATTTACCTCAAAAGTGATCGCACCGCCGGTGGAAGAAGGAAAAATGGCACGGGTCGATGTGGCGCTGGTGGAGGGGCCGTTTCACCATTTGGAGAATCACTGGGAGTTTCATCCCACGCCGGAGGGGGGCACGGAGATTCATTTTTTCATCGACTTCACCTTCCGCACCCGCATTTTTGAGAGCATGGTGGGGTTTTTGTTTGAAAAAGCGCTGAAGAAAATGGTGAGCGCTTTTGAAGAACGCGCCAACGCGCTCTATGGCGCACGAGAGTAGGGGTGGAGGAGCCATAGGCGACGAGGTGCGACCCAAGGCTTGCGACCGCAAGCCCGCCAATCGTTTGGCGAAAAAGCCTTAGTGGCGTTTGAACGTTATTTATAAAAGAGTGCAGCCTTAGCGGCGCATGAGCGTAATAATGTTAAAGCGCGTAGTCGCCCATATCGGGGGATTTGGCGGTGACGAAGGCGGCCAAGCGCTTGACCTGTTTGCGATTGGCAGCGTAGATTACCGAGCGGCCTTCTTTCCACGATTTGATGAGGCCGGCATTTTTCAGCTGTGCTAGGTGGAACGAGGCGGTGGTCGCGGGAATATCGAGTGTGCGCGAGATATCGCCGGCGGCTAACCCCTTCTTCCCTTCGCCCATGAGCAGGCGGAAAATCGCCAGGCGCGATTCTTGCGCCAGCGCAGAAAGCGCGGTGACCGCCTTTTTCTCTTTCATATGTTTGGTCGATTTCGGCATAATCTTTTTAAATGACGCTCATGCGCCGCGTAGACTGCGCTAGTTCATATATTACGTTCAAACGCCACTAAGGCTTTTCGCCAAACGATTGGCGGGCTTGCAGTCGCAAGCCTTAGGTCGCACCTCGTCGCCTGCGGCTCCTCCGCGTACACGTGGGGTGACATTGTCAGGGGAACATAGTAGCGCGTGTTTAGATGCGGCTCAAGAGGAATTCAGAAGATAGAGGACAGAAGGCATATTGGAGGAGCGTTAGCGACGA
>JANQQO010000064.1 GCA_028289305.1 Rickettsiales bacterium
CTGGCACCAGCTCGGCATCGCATATGGCCGCAATGGCGATCTCGGCGCCTCCTATCTGGCGCTTGCGGAAAAAGCCGCACTCCAACAGCGCAAGGGAGATGTCGCGCATTTCACCAACCTCGCCAAAGAGCACATCGCCAAGGATGCGCCCGACGCGGTGCGCCTGGAAGACCTCCGCCGCCTCATGCAAGATAAAAAACACCGCCGCACCCAGAAGGACGGGTAAGCCTAGGATCTGGGATCTAGGGTCTAGGATCTAGGGTCTAGGATCTTTAAAGAGAGATACGAAGAATAATTACTCCCCCCTTGCGGGGGAGTCGAAGTCCTGCGTAGCTTCTTGTCCCGCGTAGCTTTAGCGAAGCAGGATAGCGAAGCAGGATTCGGAGGGGGGGTCTAAAAGAAAAAAAGACAAAAGAAAAGGCCCCCGGTTAAGGGGGCCTGTACGTAGGTAAGAGCACGAACGCTCAACGTTCGTCGTCAGCATCGCCGTGGAGAATATCACCATAGGATCTCTTCTCTTTACGCCAAGGGCTGTTATCACCCTCATCGTCGTCATCGTCAGGTTCTTCATCGAAAACGCTGACGCCGATGTACTCATCGCCTTCGCCGCCGCCAGCGCCTGTGTCAGACATCAAGACGTCAACGTCAGCGACAGCCGGAGGACTAGAAGCACGCCTGAGCGTCTCCAAGTACTTCCCGATCCCCCAAGACATGACCGCATGGAGGAATTCATATCCTCCAGGCTTCGCCAGATTCTCCACAAGAAAACTGGCATGCTCGGCAAGCAACGAGAACAACACTTCATCCTCGTCCGGCCCGTGCAAAACAAGCCGGCAGCTTGTCCCGTTGCAGGTGATGCTAAACGTTTTAGCATCACTGCTTACGGTGAAGGTGCCTAGCTCTATGTCCCCCGCCCGCTTGGCAAGCTGAGAGATCTGCGCGAGCTCGTCCTCCGTGAATACCGGAACGCCACCGGGAGGCTCGGAGTCGAAGACACTGACCTGTCTTGGATCAGGATCGTCGCCAAAGGCTTCGTTCATAAACTCTTCGTTCCCAAGGAGAGTCTGAAGCCCTCCTTCCTGCCGAAGTGTCGTTAAGAACGATCCCGCCATTTCAAAAGTAGACTCAACCACAATTGTGTCGGTCGGCACATGGATCAGACGGCATCCCGTCCCATCGAAGACGAGGCGATGATCTGCCTCTTCCCGGCTGAAACTTTCTCTGCCTATGGCCAATGCGTCTCCCGCATCCCGAGCCATGCTCCGGATGCTTCCAATCTGACTCGTACTCAATTCGTCTGCCATGGTTTTCTCCTTAGTCAAAAACCACTGTAACATGTCCTCACCCACCCACGCGGCGGGGGAAACATGTATATTTATCAGAAATCAACCTGTAATCACTTGTTCCCAAAGGGAAAAAGTGCACTATTCACCGTATAGTATAGCACAAAATGCAAAAAAGTAATGTGAAACTTTTATGACAATGGGTATTGTTATATTTCAGTGGGTTAACCGGATTCAGGGGCTGGAATACAAGGATTTTGGGTGTATAAAAAACCTTCCCCCACCCCCGTCATCCTCATGGCAGGATTTTTGCCCTTAAGCAAAAATCGTGACATGGGGATCCAGACATACAGCAAGGCAGCCTGGATCCCCACCTTCGCTTACGCTCGGTGAGGATGACGTTCTTTTTCTAATCCCCAATCCCTAACGCCTAATCCCTTACCATTCCCTATTTCTTAACTTCCCTATTCCCTAAGAAATATATTGCACCACCGGCGCGGGCACGGCATTATAGCGCCCTAAAAACCCCCTACTAAAGGAGCCTCGCATGACATCAGGCAATGAAACCAAGCTGCTATTCGGCGCATTGTTTATCCTCACCATCATCGCCACGGCCGCACTCACCGCCCTGGTTGCTGGCGGCGGCTCTGGCAGCGTTTCTGATGACAAATTACAAGACGCCATCGCCACCTATATCGGCGAGAATCCTGGTGCCATCACCGCAGCGCTTGAAAATGCCCGCGCGGCACAGCAGCAAAAACAGCTCGAAGCGGCGCGGAAAAACATCAAAACCAAGCGTGAGGAAATTGATAACGATCCTGCCACGCCCGTGTTTGGCAATCCAGAAGGCGATGTCACCATCGTCGAATTTTTCGATTATAATTGCGGTTATTGCAAGCGCATGGTGCCGGTTATTAATGCCCTTCTTGCAGAAGATAAAAATCTGCGCTTCGTGTTTAAAGAATGGCCGATCCTCGGGCCTGCTTCGGTGAAAGCTTCACGCGCAGCCATGGCGGTACATCGCCATCATCAGGATAAATATTTTGAATTCCACCAAGCGCTGATGAAAACCGGCGCCCGCCAGGAAGAGAACATCTATGCTGTTGCCACCCAGCTCGGCATTGATGCCGAACAGCTCAAAACCCAGATGGAAGAAGAGTGGATCAGCGCCCAGCTTGAAAAGCACGGCCAGCTCGCCCAATCCATCGGCATTCGCGGCACACCGGCCTTCATCGTTAATGGTGAATTGCAGCGTGGTGCCATTGATGTCACCCGCCTCAAACAGCTCATCGCCGCCGCGCGGGGATAATAATATCGTGATTCGTTATTGGTGATTCGTTATTAAAAAACGATTAACCATTAACGATTAACGAATAACCACCTCACAGCAGCCCATTTGATGCGAAGGAATAATGCTCCTTCGCCCCGATGATCAGATGGTCGTGAATCACCACACCTAAAGGGGTGGCTGCCTGCATAATCTTCTGCGTCATTTGAATATCCGCCTTCGAGGGCGTAGGGTCCCCACTCGGGTGATTATGCACTAAAATCAGCGCCGAGGCCCCCAGATCCAGCGCGCGCTTCACCACCTCGCGTGGGTAGACCGGCGTATGATCCACCGTCCCCTCCTGCTGCAGCTCATCGGCGATCAGCTTATTTTTCTTATCCAAAAAGAAGATGCGGAACTGCTCGGTTTTATTATAGCCCATACTCGCCCGACAATAATCGAGCAGCGATTTCCACGATTGCAATACCGGCACTTCTTTCACCTCATGCACCAGCAGGCGCAGCGCGGCCTCCTGCACGATTTTTAGCGCTGCAACCGCGGCTTCCCCCACGCCATCCACACGCTGTAATTCCTCTGGGCTAGCGCTAATCACCCGCGCGAGCGAACCAAATTCTGCAAGCAGCGTCTTCGCTAGCGGCTTAGTATCGCGCCTGGAATAGGCCGCAAACAGCAGCATCTCCAACACTTCATATTCCGGCAGGCTCTCGCCCTTGCCCTTCAGCAGCCGCTCGCGCAAGCGCTTGCGATGCCCCATATGGTGCGGCGTGGCCTCTGCCACCTTCTCCTGCTGTTCTATATTCTTTACTGTCGCGGTCATCCGTCCCTTATGCGCCTTTTGCGTAAGCACCCCTGCAGACTATACTGATCTTATGGCAAAACACCAGTGTTTCCGGCGCCCCGCTTTTGAGCACCGGCCTCACACATCACACCACAATAATAGAAAATACGGGCAGCCCTACCGCAAGCGCGAAGCCTCTTTATCCTCCAACTCATCCGTTTTTTCCTCCACATAGCGCCGCATTTTTTCTTTCCCAGCCTCAGTAATAAGTCTGGACGTTACCCGTTCTATCAAGCTTGGATGCATTGCCAGCGCAGGCCTCCCTCTAACATGACTTCTCATCCCAATATAATTCTCTTCTACAAATTCCTGTGCTTCGGCCCGTGCGTCTTCCTCTGGTCTTTCTGAATTCATAAACTCTTGGGTCTTTTCATCCACAAGCGCTTCCTGCAATTCTTTCATCCTCTCATTTGTGCTTCTGCGCCCCCAACCAATTTCTTCCAACATCATCGCCGTCACCCAGCCCGCTGGAAGCTTCGGTGGTTTTTCCTGTTTTTTCTCAAATCCACAAAATGCAATGCCCCGATCGGTGGCACGTAGCACGTTCTTACCTGAATGTTTTTGATGAGAAAAATAATACGTTGCAACCAGTCCCGCATCATGTGGTTTTAGACCACGTATTTCAGCCAATTCTACAATAAGTGCACGCGCCTTCTCAAGGCGACCACCAGGCCCTTGAGACACTCGTGAAACTCGATAGTTAGCGTTTATATAACTAATATGGTGCACACCATTAATAGAGGTTCTTTTTTCATCAAACCCAGGGAAAGAGATATCCAACCCCTCCGCCAATTTTTTCATGAGGTATTCCCTGCCCTTCGGCGTGACTACCATGCTTAGTGCTGAATCATAGCTCCTATCTCTATAAAAATACGCATCCGCCTGCTTCTCCGGAGCAACACGCCCCACCATGCTTTGATCCTTGCCATCCGTAACAAGCTCATCACGCAGCTCCTTAATCATCCCGCGCAAATGCGCGGGCATCATGCCCCATTCGCGCGCCAGCACGTAATCCTTAATATGCCCTTCAGGTAGTTTATTAGCCATTTGTTTTTCCTTAAAATAAATAAAACCGCTACCACCGCCCCAACGAAGGCACTTCCTTTACCAACTCAAGTATCTTACTCTGGATATACTTCCTCAAATCCTCTTTCGTTACCTTAGACCGTGAGGATTTCACCTCTCCTATCAAACTCGGATAGATGGCTAATGTTGCCTGCCCCCTTGCTGGAGAGCGCATCCCAACACAATGCTCCTCTACATATTGCTCGGCACTTATCCGTGCTTTCTCTTCGGGAGCACCTAATGCCATAATCCTTTCAGTATGCGTCTCTATAAGCGCCTCCCGTAACTCCCCCATTCTCCTCTTAACACCCTTATGGTCCCAGTTAAACACTCCCGCCAACATCTTTGCCGTCACCCAACCTTTAGGAAGTTCAGGAGGTTTTTCTTGCTTCTTCTCAAATCCACAAAACGCAATGCCCCGCTCCGTAGGACGCAATACCATTCCATCATTATGTTCTTGATAGCAAAAATAACTCTCCGCCACTCTCTCTACGCCTTCCTCATCGAAACCCAATCTTTGCGCCAGTGCTTCAATAAGCTTTCTTGCATTGCTAAGACGCGTATTTAAAACTTGTGCTCCGGCTCCATAGCTATACGTTACCTTATAGATTTCCCATAACTCCCTAATGAGATACGCATTTACCTCCTCTTCCTGAGAGGGAATATCCAATCCTTCTGCCAATTTCTCCATCAGATACCCCCTACCCTCCGGTGTGACCACCATACTTTTTGCCCCACGATAACTTTTATCCTCGTAAAAATACCGATTTGCATATATGGATGTGCTTGGCATCTCAGGCAAAAAATCCTTCACAAGCTCCTTACGCAACTCCTTAATCATCCCGCGCAAATGCGCCGGCATCATGCCCCATTCGCGCGCCAGATCGTAATCCTTAATATGCCCTTCAGGTAATGGTTTAGCCATTGTTTTCCCTCGCGTAAATGCGCGTTACTCTTGTTCCAGAATAGCAGAAAAAGCTTAAGAAAAGGTTAACGGCAGAAACCGTTATTATTCAGCATCTTATTCATAGGGCGGGCAGTGTCGCCCGGTGGGTGATTGGGTGAAAATCTCATACCCTGTCGCCGTCACGCCCAAACTATGTTCAAACTGCGCCGAGAGCGAGCGATCCCGCGTCGTCACCGTCCAGCCATCCACCTGGTTCAGCCGCGTCTCGGGCTTGCCAACATTCACCATCGGCTCCACGGTGAAAAACATCCCCTCTTCAATCACCATGCCTTCCCCCGGCCGGCCATAATGCAGCACATTTGGCGGCGCATGAAACACGCGCCCCAGCCCATGCCCGCAATAATCGCGCACCATCGAATAGTGATGGCTTTCCGCATAGCTTTGAATCGCGTGCCCAATATCACCCAGCGTCGCCCCGGGCTTAATCTGCTCAATCCCGCGCATCATCGCATCATAGGTCACCTGGGTCAGGCGTTTGGCCTTCACCGGCACTTTATCTCCCACCCAAAACATACGGCTAGTATCGCCATGCCACCCATCAACAATCACCGTCACATCGATATTCACAATATCACCATTGCGCAGCCGCTTCTCATCAGGAATGCCGTGACACACTACATGATTCACCGAAGTACAAATCGATTTAGGAAATCCTTTATACCCCAAAGGCGCCGGCACCGCGCCGCGTGCGGTAATCATCTCATGACACAGCGTATTCAGCGCATCGGTCGTCACCCCTGGCACCACATGCTCCGCGACCATATCCAGCACCTCGGCCGCCAGGCGACCAGCCGCACGCATGCCATCATAATCCGCAGCTTCATGAATTGTTATGGTGTTTGGCGTCAGCATGGGCTAGAACCTAGTAGATAATCCCAATGCGAGCAACGGTAATATTGACTATATAAGCGCTTTTCATGACCAAGAACACCCAACCCATCACCGCAGCGTTACTCATCATCGGCAATGAAATCCTCTCCGGCCGCACCCAGGATAAAAACGCCGCCTATCTCGGCAAAAAACTGGTCGAACACGGTATTCGCTTAAGCGAAATACGCGTCGTGCCCGATCAGGAGGAAGAAATCATCGCCGCCGCCCAGGCGCTAAGCGCCCGCTATACCCATCTCTTCACCACTGGCGGCATCGGCCCCACCCATGATGACATCACCGCTGAATCGATCGCCAAAGCCTGCGACACCATGCTCGAATGCAATGCAGAAGCCCTCGCCCGCCTAGAAGCGCATTACGCTGATTCCGACCAAGAATTCAACGACGCGCGCAAGAAAATGGCGTA
>JANQQO010000065.1 GCA_028289305.1 Rickettsiales bacterium
ACACTGCCACCCTCTTTGAAGAGGATAACCACCTCACCATGGTCGGTTCAGTCAAATTGGCTGAATCCTCGCATATGCAGCATTATCTCAACGGCGAATATCATTTCGATCCGGATTTCATCAAAGATTTTGAAGCCATCATTGCAGATAGCATTAAAAACGCCTCCAGTGGCGCCTTCTTAAAAGTTTCCATCAGTAATCTGCCCACCGTGATGAGCTGGTATGGCAAACCCATCGCGGATCAGATTATCGGCGAGCTCAGCAACAAAATCTCCGAATTCATCAGCGAAAAAGACATTATTGGCCATCTTCAAGTCGATGAAATCGGCGTGGTACTCTGCGAAGCCAAGCGTGAAGATGTGCGCAATATCGTCGATCAAATTCACGACTATATACAAAACTATAAAAGCGAGGCGTTCAGTGATCCTATTCGCCTACGCGCCTCCATTGGCGGGGTATATTTCCCTTCCAGCGCCAATAACGTCGAAGAGGCCATCAACAAAGCCTATATCGCCCTTTCAACCGCTAAAGATCCCGCTGATCCCGCGTTTTATTGCGATTATACAGAGGCAGAAGCCGCACAATCCCATTCCAAAGACCAAATCGGCGTCATGCATTATATGCGCAAGGCTGTGCATCAAGATAAGCTCCGCCTGGCCTACCAGCCGATTATCGAAAGCAAAACCGGCGAGGTCGCCAGTTATGAATGTCTGCTGCGTATCATGGAAGATGATGGTGATATTCGCTCCGCAGGCTCGGTCATTCCCATCGCCGAAAAAATGGGCTTTATTGATGTTATCGACCAATTCGTGCTCGAGCGCATTGTTGAAGAACTCACCACCCATAAAGACATCATCCTCACTTTCAACGTCTCCAACCTCACCACTGATAATCCGAAATGGCTCGCAATGTGCACCAAATTGCTCTCGGATGCCGATATTGCTTCGCGCGTCATTGTAGAAATTACGGAAACCGCGGCCCAGCGCGATCTGCGTCAAACCGCCTATTTCGTTGCTTCGCTACAAACGCTTGGCTGCCAGGTGGCGCTCGATGATTTTGGTGCGGGATACACCTCCTTCCGCCAGCTTAAAAGCCTCTCGGTGGACCTGGTAAAAATCGACGGCACCTTCGTCATCGACCTCGCAGAAAACTCAGAAAACCTCTTATTTATCAAGACATTGCTCGACTTCAACAATTGCTATGGCCTTAAAACCATCGCCGAATGTGTGGAAACTGGTGAGGTTGCAAAAATCCTCATGAAAATGGACGTAGACTACCTACAAGGGTATTATTTCGGTCGCCCAGAAGTAGAGCGCCCGTGGGAAGAAAAATAACCACTATTCACTCCTAAAAGGAAGTATTCATGACCCACTCTCTCGGTGTTATCGGCGCAGGAGCATGGGGTACCGCACTGGCTATCACCGCTGCGCGCGCAGGCAACACGGTCCAGCTTTGGGCCTATGAAGAAGAAGTCTGTGCCGCTATTAACAATGCGCATCATAACACCCTTTTCCTCCCGGATATTCCGCTGCCACAAGACATCACCGCTACCAGCGATCTTGCTACTGCCTGCGCGGATAAAGAAGCACTGCTCATCGTAGCGCCATCTGCGTTCTTGCGCCCTATGTGCGAACAGATCAAAGCCCTGCTCCCTGCCGACATCCCGCTTATCCTCTGCACGAAAGGCATTGAGAAAGAAACTGGCCTTCTCATGAGCGAGATAGCAGAAGAAATACTACCTAAAAACCCCGTTCTTGCCCTGTCTGGCCCTACTTTTGCCGATGAAATTGCCCGCGATATGCCCGCTAGCGCTGCCATTGCCTGTGCTAAGAAAAACCTGGCGAAACACTACGCCACCGCGCTTTCCACGCCCCATTTTCACCTCCTCCCCACAGATGACATCGCTGGGGTGCAAATCGGCGGCGCCATCAAAAACATCATCGCCATCGCCTGCGGTGTAGCAGCGGGAAAAAACTGGGGAAAAAACGCGCAAGCGTCGCTAATCACTGCGGGTTTGCAAGAAGTAAACACGGTCTGCCGCAAAAAAGGCGGGCGCTCCGAAACCGTTCTTGGCCCCAGCGGGGTAGGGGATTTAGTACTTACCTGCACCAGCCCAAAATCGCGCAATATGTCGCTCGGCATCGCACTTGGAGAAGGTGAGCAGCTAGAAACCTATCTAAAAAGCAAGCGCAGTGTGGTAGAAGGCATGGTCGCCGCCCAATCTGTAAACACGCTCGCCACCGCGCTCAACCTCCGCTTGCCTCTCTGTCATGCGGTATATCGGGTGCTATACGAACGCGCACCCATCGAGGATATTCTTGCCCAGCTATAAGGTGTGATAACCCTCCTATATGCAACCGCAAGATGCGTAGCAACCAACACAAAAATAACAAGAAAATGGTTTCGATAGACATAGAAAACGGGTATAATAAGCCATGTCTGTAGGTTTGGAAACACAAGCGGATATAGAGGCGCGCGCCGATAAGGCGCTCACCGTCCTTATTGTCGATGACGAACCATTCAACTTGGAGTTACTCGACAATTATCTCACCCGCGCTGGTTATAAAACTGTCTGCGCTAGTAACGGCGCTGATGCCCTGTCAATCTTGGTAAAAAACCTCAACCGTATTGATATGATTTTGCTCGATCGCATGATGCCGAATATGGATGGCATCGAGCTACTGCATAAAATTAAAGGCCAGCACGCGTTAAAACATATCCCGGTCATCATGCAAACCGCCGCTGCGGGTAAAGATCAGATGATGGAAGGCATTGAAGCCGGCGCCTATTACTATCTCACCAAGCCGTTTGATGAAGAAACCTTGATGAGCATCGTTCATGCTGCAGAAAAAGACCTACAACAATGCATGATCGCTGAGGAAGATCTGCAAAAAAGCATCACGATGCTCCACACCATCAAGGATGCGCATTTTGAGTTCCGCACCGTGGATGAGGCAGACCATCTCGCCAATTTCCTCGCACAATTATTCCCAGATGCGCAGGATGCCTTGTTTGGCCTCAAAGAGCTGATGCATAATGCTGTTGTGTCGGGCAATTTGGGCATTGATTACGATGAAAAAACCGTCTTCATCGATGACAACACGCTCGATGATGAGGTGGAGCGCCGCCTTGCCCTGCCTGAATATATGGATAGAATCGTAAAAATGCGCTATCAGCGCACCGCAGACGAGATCCATGTGCACATCATCGATGATGGTGAAGGGTTTGATTGGAAAAAATATATGAAAATGGATGCTAATCGCGTGATGAACAACCATGGCCGCGGCATCGCTATCGCCCGCATCACCAGCTTCGATTCCATGGAATATCTCGGCAAGGGCAACGAAGTCCACTGCATCGTGAAATTGAAATAACTGCGTCATTTTGTCATCCTGAACTTGTTTCAGGATCCACTTATCAACGGGTACAGCCGTTGCAGATGCGCGGTGGATGCTGAAATAAATTCAGCATGACAAAGAAGATGCAAATGTGATTATAACTCTCACACAACAAAAAAACCCCGCCGATCTTTCGATCGGCAGGGTTTTTCGTCAACTTAGCCGCGCAGCACGTAGGGGACAAATGAGTCTGCCGCCAAGTCGTCGAGCAAACGATCTCTCAGTTGAACAAAGTCCGTAAAACTCTCGAAAAGCTTTTCGGATTCATTCGTTTCTGCTCGCTCGGCAATGAGCGTCCAGAAGTGAACCTCATTCACTCGCACCTCTGAACGGAGCAATTTGAGGTTCGTGAAATACCTCCAAATTCTCCATGGCATAAGATCATCCTTGCCGCGGTGTTCCATCAGGATTTCAGACATCCTGTTTTCGAGAACACTCAGCGTTGTTATGCCCGTGAGCTGTGCTACCAGCTCATCACACATGGTCCTGAGTTCAGGGCCCTTCTGGATCGTACGATCAATAGTACCCATCGTTTTCTCCTTTTTCTTCGATGGTACACACTCAAACGGACATACTGTCCGAACTGCCTTCTCAGCACACGCTGAAACAAAAGACAGAATTACAATTGCACATAGTATAGCACAAAGAACCAGAAAGAAATGTGAAACTTTTGTTACAATTTAAGGGTCTTAGCCGCAAGCGCCTATTCCCAACCCCCTATAATATAAGAAAAAATACCCGCAGAAACCCGCGTCCTGCCTGTGTCACCCGTGAACATAAAGAAAGGGCGCCCCGGCAAAGCCACGGGCGCCCCTTACTCCCTCCCGATACAACAGCGTTACACCTGTAAATCTACCGATTCCACCGCTGTTGCGCCCGCGTCAACCACAGGCGCACTCACCGGCGCAGCTACACTCGGTGCAGCCGCCACAGACGCTTGCTGTGTTTCATCACCTTGCTGTGTCGTGGTAGCATCCGCAACATTCCGTATCACCGGCAAGATCACATCCCCTTCTTGGATGGCCAGTGCGGTCTCTGCCGATAAAATCGGCCGCGTACCAATAGACGCTGCTAATGCCAATTGTGCGGCGGAGCGCGCCGAAACCCGCCCCAAAGAGCGAGGCTCCAACTGCTCCGCCACTTCCACAGCACGCGCCGGAGAAACCTCCGAACGCGGCGGTGTATTGTCCCTAAATTCCTGGGGCGGCGTT
>JANQQO010000088.1 GCA_028289305.1 Rickettsiales bacterium
CATGTTTGCCCAGGCCGTTTTTTACTTCAGTGTTATTACGGTCCATAAGCTGGCTGGAGGTATCTATAATGGCCAGGGGTGTGCGAAATTCATGCGAGACCAGGCTTACGAAATCTTTTTGTAATTGATTGATTTCTCGTTCTTTTTCCAATGCTTGCTCCAGCATTTTTTGCTGATAGCGCGATTTTTTACGCTCTATAGCATACGCAATGGTGCGGGATAAGAGTTTGCCATGACACTCGCCTTTAACGAGATAATCTTCCGCGCCGCGCTGCAGCGCTTCGATAGCTTTGTTATCTTTTTCATGAGCGGTAATCATTACCACAGGAATATCAGCTTTATCCATTTGCTGGAGCTCATCTAAAAAGCTGATACCGTCCCCGCCTGGGAGTAAATAATCTAATAGGATGCAGTCTGGCTTGATGTGCTGTAAAGCGGCCTTAGCGTCTGCTAAGTCTTCCGCCTCTACAACTGTATAAACAGCCTCACCATCACGCAGCAAGAGCTGTTTAAAAATCTCACGATCTATTTTACTATCTTCAACGAGTAGCACGCTTATTGTTTGAAGCGTATGACCACTCATGGGTGTATTTTCCATATACAGCCCCCCCAATTTACTACCAGCACTAGTATTTTATGCCATTTTTTTAACAGCTTTGCAACTATAAGGTGTATTTATTTGCGTATAATTAAACTTGTAATCACTTTTTTGGGTTTTATAGTGACGGATTATGTTTCAAAAAGAGAAATGAGAGGGTGTTTATGCCGATACAAGAGGTCCATTTTACCGGTGCATTAGGAGATATATTGGCGGCACGGCTAGATTTGCCAGAAGGTGCACCGCGTGCCTTCGCGCTATTTGCACATTGCTTTACCTGTTCAAAGGATTTACCGGCGGTTAAGCATATTAGCGATGCGCTAAATGCAGCAAGAATTGCGGTATTGCGCTTTGACTTTACGGGACTTGGGCATAGTAGCGGAGAATTCGCAAACACCAATTTTTCTTCCAATGTGGAGGATTTGGTGGCCGCAGCGGATTATTTGCGGGAGCACCATCAAGCGCCGACAATTATTATTGGTCATAGTTTGGGTGGGGCAGCGGTGTTAGCAGCATCGGAGCGTATAAAAGAATTAGTAGCAGTAGCAACGATTGCGGCACCTTATGATCCAGCGCATGTGACACATATTTTTAAGGATTCTCTTGCAGAGATTGGGGATGAAGGGGTGGCGAATGTAGAAATCGCAGGAAGGCAATTTACGATCAAGCAGCAATTTGTTGAGGATTTACAGGCACAAAAATCAGAGAAACGCATTCATGGGCTAAAAAAAGCGCTGCTGATATTGCATTCACCGACGGATAGTATTGTGGATATTGATAATGCACGGCTGATTTACAACGCTGCAAAACACCCGAAAAGCTTTATTTCCTTAGATAATGCGGATCATTTACTGTCACGCAAAGAGGATGCACGGTATGTGGCGACGGTGCTTGCGAGCTGGGCAAGCCGGTATATTGGAGGGGTTGAAGAAGAAAAGGCGGCGCCTAGTGCGGAGACGACAGAACCGGGTGTGGTGGTAGTTACGGAGACAGAGGCGAATATGTTTGCCAAGGAAGTGCGGACGGGGCAGCATCTTTTAAAGGCGGATGAGCCTGTATCATTTGGTGGGAGTGATACCGGACCTTCGCCGTATGATTATTTGCTTGTTAGCCTTGGGGCCTGCACCTCTATGACGATACGGATGTATGCTAATCATAAAGGATGGCCGCTGGAAGAGGTGGTGGTGAAGCTGAGCCATGAAAAGATCCATGCGACAGATTGCGAAGAATGCAAAACGCGGGAGGGTAAGATTGATAGAATAGAGCGTACGCTCAGTTTTACCGGGAATTTAAGCGAAGAACAGCGTGCGCGGTTAATGGAAAT
>JANQQO010000093.1 GCA_028289305.1 Rickettsiales bacterium
AGCTGCCCACCGGTAGTGCCCTCTGGGAACTGCGCGGAAGCCAAGGCAATGTGGCCCTTAAGCACGCGGGTAAAATGTTCCTTCTGCTCTGGCGTAGGCGGGCCGATGGTGATGGTGCGGGTGACGTCCGTCGTGCCATCCAGATATTGCCCACCTGAATCCACCAAATAGAGCGAACCATTGGTGATTGCGGCATTGCTGGCTTCATCTGCCTGATAATGCACGATGGCACCGTGCGGGCCATAGCCAGAGATAGTGTGGAAGCTTAGATCTTGAAACAGCGGCTGATTCTTGCGGAATTCTGCCAGTTTTTCTGCGGCGCTAAGCTCGGTGATATCCGCATCTTTCTGCCGCTCTAACCAGCAGAGAAATTGCGTGAGCGCCGCTCCATCACGAATGTGGGCGGCACGCATACCGTCCATTTCTGTAGGATTCTTGCAAGCCTTGGGAAGCTGGCAGAGATCCGGAGATTCCATAATGTTAGCGCCGCTATCACGCAGGCGATCAGCATACCAACTAGCGGTAGTTGTAGGGTCAAGGAGCACCTTCTTCCCAGCTAGATCGGCAGTAAAGCGCTCTGGCTCACTAATTGCATGCACATTGACGGCATCGCCGAGATGCGTGCGTATATCGTCCGTGACTTTATCTGTATCGACAAACCAGTCCAATTTGCCCGAATGATGTAGCACTGCGAAGCTCAGAACAAAGGGCGTGTGGGGCACATCCCGCCCGCGTATATTCAGTAGCCAACAGACCGAATCAGGCATAGCAATAATCGCCGCATCTGCATGTTTTTTACCCAGTAGTTGAGTAATATTTTTTATTTTTTTATCATGTGCTTCACCAGCATATTTAGTGTTATGAATTAATACAGACTCCTTCGAGGCCTCAGGACGATTTTCCCACAACGCATCTACTGGATTAGCGACAGGACGCAAGATAGCCCCCACACGCTCCAGCGCCTGGCGCATACGCCGCACCCACGATTCCGTGTGGAGCCAGGGATCATAGCCAATCACCTGATCTGCTTTCACTTCCGCCTGCAACCATTGCTCAGAGCGCATTTCACCAGTATTCACTACTGCATACTGCGCCCCATCCAGCTGTTCAGATGCTTGCAACGTGTAGCGGCCATCGGTAAAAAATGCCGCTTTTTTAGCAAGAATAACCGCGAGACCCGCTGAACCCGTAAACCCTGTGAGCCATTCTAAACGGCGATCATGCGCCGGCACGTATTCACCCTGGAATGCATCATTGCTCGGCAGTATAAACCCATCGAGCTGGTTGTCGCGCAGATTATTACGTAAGCTTTCTGATTTATTCATTTGTATTTGCTATGTTTATCCATTCTTCTTCGCTAAGTATTTCCACGCCTAATTCCTCTGCTTTCTTACGTTTTGATCCTGCACTTTCACCCGCAACGACATAGTCAGTTTTTTGTGACACCGACCCGGCCACTTTTGCCCCCATGGTTTCCGCACGCGCTTTGGCTTCACTGCGCGTCATCTGGGTGAGCGTGCCGGTAAAGACAATGGTTTTACCCGCCATGGGCGAATCCGCACTATTTTTCGGCGCATCTTCTATCTCTATCAGCTCTGCCAGACGATGCAAGAGTTCACGATTATGCGGCTCTTTAAAAAACCCAGCGATTTCTTGCGCGACTTTGATGCCAATGCCATCAATGGCAAGCAATTCCTGAAATGCCTGCGAATCTTCACCTTCCGCTGCATCGCACATCGATTGATACCAGGTGGTGTAGCTGCCATAATTCTGCGCCAAGAGGCGCGCTGTCGCCTGACCGACATAGCGAATGCCCAATGCGTAAATAAAGCGCTGAAGCGCGATACGGCGCCGTTCGGCAATGGCAGCGAAGAGATTCTGCACCGATTTTTCACCCCAGCCTTCCCACGCGGCGATGGGGTCGTCCGTCTGCTGCTCACGCGCTTCTAAGCGAAAAATATCGGCAGGATTCTTGATAACCTCTTTTTCCCAGAAGGCCTTCACCTGGCGCTCACCGAGCCCTTCAATGTCGAACGCATCGCGCGAAACGAAATGTCGCAGGCGCTCCACCGCTTGGGCCGAGCAGATGAGGCCGCCGGTGCAGCGCTTCACCGCCTCATCCTCCTCGCGAATGGCGAGCCTACCACAAACCGGACAATGATCTGGAAAAACAAAAGCACGGGCACTTTTAGGGCGCTTTGTGAGATCCGCGGAGACAATCTGTGGGATGACATCACCGGCGCGCTGTATGGTAACCGTATCACCGATATGAATATCTTTGCGCGCAATCTCATCCTCATTATGCAGCGTCGCACGGGAAACGACCACACCACCCACCGTGACCGGCGTTAGCACCGCCACGGGCGTTAATGCGCCGGTGCGGCCCACTTGGATGATAATGTCTTCTATTACCGTTTTGGCTTGCTCCGCTGGGAATTTATGGGCGATGGCCCAACGCGGGCTGCGGCTGACATTGCCGAGACGTGCCTGCCAACCTAGGCGATTTACCTTATACACCGTACCGTCGATATCGTAAGGTAGCTGCGGGCGCTGGACGTAAATATCTTGATAGAATGCCATTATTTCCGCCGGCGTGGTGAGCACCCGGGCGAGCGGATTGGTGGTGAATCCATATTTGTTCAATGCAACAACGGACTCTTCTTGCGTTTCACCCAGCGGCGCGCTGACTTCGCCCCAGC
>JANQQO010000094.1 GCA_028289305.1 Rickettsiales bacterium
CCGCCGCTCTGTAAAGCGGCTGACGAGCCTCATCGATAACGCACTTAGCTTTGCCACCATGGAAGAGGGAAAAGTGGTTTTCCAGCCGCGCCAGTTCAATATGAAACTGCTCATCAGCGAGATTTTAGATCGCTATGCAGAAATGCTTCCTGAGCGCAAAATTAAAGCCTCTATAGATAGTCTGCCCACTGCCTTTCACGGTGATCCTAAAATTTGTGACCAGATCATCACCAACATTCTCAATAATGCGGTGAAATACTCAGAAGAAGACACGCCTATCGAAATAAAAACCCAAGAGAAAGACGATTTCATTGAGCTTACTATTAAGGATCAGGGCATCGGCATTTCACCAGAAGATCTAAAAAACATTACTGAAAAATTCTATCGTGGAGAAAACAGCCGCGGCATTGCCGGTACAGGCATGGGGTTATATCTCACAGAATCATTCTTAGGTCTTCATAATGGGGAGATGGGTGTTAAAAGCACGCTGGGTAAGGGCACAACGGTCACGTTACGATTCCCCATAAAACAAGCAATTCCTCTTCCAGAAACAAACGTTACAGCAAAACATGCATAATGAGGATTATACGATTCTCTGCGTAGAAGACGAGGCGGAGTATCGCGATAGTATTGTAGAATTCCTAAAAGGGGAGGGGTTTAAGGTGCTGCAAGCCGGCACTGGCGTGAAGGGGCTAGAAAAAATTATCTATAAATCTCCGGATCTGGTGCTTTCTGATATCAATATGCCTTCTATGACAGGGTTTGAGCTCTTGCATGAGTTGCGCATCAATCATCCAGATAAAGCAGATACACCATTTATCTTCGTCACCGCATTCGGTGAAAAAGACGATATCATCAAAGGTCGCCGTCTAGGCTGCGATGACTATCTCATTAAACCCGTTGATCTAGAGGTGCTTTTGACACTCATTGAAACGCGCCTTCGTCAAGCCGAGAGTCGTGAAAAACTTATTGATTCAAAATTGGACGGTTTCCGTCAGCGTATGCTCCATATGATGTCTCACGAGCTACGTGCACCGCTGAATACTATTATCGGCTTTTCAGAGTTTCTAGACGCGGATTTTGCAGAAAAAGAGGAATACGAAAAATACAAAGAATATATCAGCCGCATTAACAAGGCGGGTTATACCCAGCTTGCTGTTGTCAATAACACGATAGACACCATCATGTTGGCATCAGAAGAAACTAAGCCCCTAGAGCAAGAAATCGAGTTTGCTCCCCTGGTATTAGAGGCGATAGGTGCTGCAGCCAATGTAGTTGATTTTTCTGCAGAAAAAGTATCGCGTGAAATTACGCCGGATATCCGTGGCATAAAAGGCGATTATAACATGCTTGTGCGTGCTTTAGAGCATCTAGTGGCCGATATGGTGCGTTATAGCAAGAAAGAGGTAAAAAACCTGTTTCGTGTGAATACTGAACAAAACGGCGATGTGCTTATTGCGCTATGTGACGACCCATCGCTAGATAATAGCGGTGATGCCCCACATATGCTTGAAGACGAAATGCACGATAAAACGCTCAATGCTATACTGCAATACCGTGGGGTAAATCTCTATTTTGCACGTGAAATCATGCAGCTCCATAATGGGACAGTTCATCTACTTGCGGATAATGGGGAAAAACTTACCGTTTTGTTACGCTTTCCCGCAGAATCTGTGTTATCTTAGCACTCCCTGCATCACTCTAAAATTTTATAAATTTTTGTAATACAGTAGGTTAGTAACAATTTCCTGCTTTTTGGCGCATTTTGGCATGCCGATTGCTACTACTATACCAGTAAACAAAGGTAATAGTATGGCACGTATTATATACATAGAGAATGATAAAGAGTTTCGCGAGAACGTTGTCGACTTGCTGACGCTTGAGGGGTTTTCTGTCGATGCATTTGGCCGTGGTGATGAGGGCCTTCAGAGCATCATAGAGACCCGTCCAGACCTCGTTATGAGTGATGTCGACCTGCCTGGTATCGATGGTTTTGAGCTATTACAAGAGCTTTCACACGCCAAAGGCCGCCTATCCGAACTTCCTGTCATTGTATACACGGGTAGTATAGATGAAGAAATGGAAGAAAAAGCCTATGAACTAGGCGCGCGTTGCGTGGTACACAAGCCCTATGACACCAAAAAACTCGTGAATCTTATCCGTCGCAATATGTCCTACATCTCACTCATCCACCACCACTAACTTCCTAAAAAACAGTAAATTTGCTGTTTTTTGCCACCATATTTTCTGCTATACTCCTGTACGATAATCACCCTATGGTTGTATATTGTGCAGAGTCACTTTACCTCACAACACCCCATACCTCTCAGCGCATTTCTATGGTTCATTTTTCTCCTGATTTTTTGGGGAAGCTATTTTTTTAGCACAGATGTAGCAGCATATGATCTCGATCCAGATATATCGTCTATTCGCCCTCTGCCAACCGATATAAAAATTGACCGTGAAAAAGCGCTTTTAGGCAAAAAACTGTTTCATGAAAACCGTTTGTCCAAAGATGGGACGGTTTCCTGTGCTACCTGTCATAATCTAGCAAAAGGGGGCACCGATCAGCGCAAAAAATCTATTGGCGTGAGTGGAAAGCCTTCTGAAGTCAATTCTCCTACTGTATTTAACGCTCGTTATAACTTTTCACAATTTTGGGATGGGCGTGCAGCAGATCTAGCAGAGCAAATTGATGGTCCTATCGACCATCCAGATGAAATGGCGATTGGTTGGCAGGGTGCCCTCAGCGTTTTAAAATCTATTCCAGAATATGTAGAGGCGTTCGCTGCAATCTATCCAGAAGGTATCACAAAAAATACCGTCAAAGACGCCATTGTGGAGTATGAGAAAACGCTTATCACGCCGAATTCCCGCTTCGATCGCTTTTTACGCGGAGAGGGGGCGCTTAGTGGTTTGGAAAGAAAGGGCTATGATATTTTTCAGTCATATGGCTGCATCGCCTGTCACCAGGGCATGAATATTGGTGGTAATATGTATCAATATTTTGGCGTTATGGATGATTATTTTAAAGATCGCGGAGAGCTTTCTCCCAAAGACTATGGCCGCTATAATGTTACCGGTAATGAGGCCGATAAATTCATGTTTAAAGTGCCATCCTTGCGTAATGTAGCGCTCACCGCACCATATTTTCATGATGGCTCTGCTGAAACACTAGAAGAAGCGGTGGATGTCATGGCAGAATATCAGCTCGGTCGCACACTCACAGCAGAAGAGCGCAAGGCGCTCATCGCCTTCTTAAACACGCTTACAGGTGATTATGAGCCACTAGAATAATGCTTGTTGTTGATAGAAAAAAACGAACGAAGATAAACACCTCTTCCGTTGCAATCATACTTATCCTGATTGCCCTGCTTAGTTTTTCGTTTTTAGAAAGCCAAATGGACCGGTCAGAAACCCATTTGCGTGTATTGAATGATATTCGGCTTATTCGGCAAATCGACACCCAGCTTAATAAAGACGTGCTTAGTGTGCGTAGCGGCATCTTGAGTAATTATGACTCTCTTGTGCGGTCAAATGAGCATATTTTTGCCATACTAGACAATGCGAAAGAATCGATTCTCGTTCTTGAGAGTGCACCTTATTTTTTCCCGGGTCTACTCTCTGGCCGCACGCAGCAATATGCCGACATAAAAGATCACATTATTCAGCATATTGCCGAGTATAAGGAAATAGACAGAACAAAGATTAACCTGCTAGAGCAATTTAAGGCACGCAACGCAGTGCTGTCTAACTCGATTAGAAGCTTTCCCGTGCTGGGCGGCGCTATCATAGATGAGTTTAGGCAAGATCCTCTAAAGCGCACATTGGTGGATAATATTATTTCACTGGAACAAAGCATTCTCACCTACACCGCAACCAATAATGCCACTCTTAAAGACCCTATTGAGCAGCAAATAGCAGCAATACGTGAAGAGGGAGAGCAGCTTAGCCTTGCCGAATGGAACAAAATCAAAAACATTTTGCGGCATGCGGAGCTTATTATTTCCCATCAAGAGGGGGTCCAGATAATTATCCAGCGGATTCTGAACGTAGGGCATCTTGAGCTCATCGATCATATTTATGAAGACTATTCTGAGCACCACAGAATTGTGCATGAAGAGGCGGAAATATACCGCCTTATGCTCTATACAACATTACTGTTACTCATCATCTATGTGGTGTACATCCTCTTTAAACTGCATAAAACCACAAAGCTGCTGGAGGATACAAATCTTAATCTTGAAAACAGAATTGAAGAACGTACAGCTGATCTAAAACTCAGCGAAGAGCGTTATAATTTGGCGGTACAAGGTGCGAGCGTAGGCTTGTGGGATTGGGATATCCTAACCGGCGATGAATACTGGTCGCCACGCTTCCTACAAATACTCGGTATCGACGATCCTGATTTTGTCCCCACTTATGATAAATTCATTAACCGCCTCCACCCAGAAGATAAAGATTTTGTTTCAGAAAGTGTAGATAAGCATTTAAAATACAAGAAAGAATATGATATTGATTTTCGTTTGAAACATGAAAATGGTAGCTATATCTGGGTCCATGCACGTGGCCAAGCGGTGTGGGATGGGCAAGGAAAACCGATGCGCATGGCTGGGTCACTCATCGATATCACCGACCGTAAAAAAGCAGAAGATCTAATAAATATAGCAAAAGAAGAGGCGGAAAATGCATATTCCGAAATGCAGCATTACGCCAAAGAGCTCGAAAGAACCAATACAGATCTTGAAGATGCTAGGCATGAGGCTGAGCGCGCCAATTACCTAAAAAGTGAGTTTCTCGCCAATATGAGCCATGAAATCCGCACGCCCATGAATGGCGTTATTGGCACTACCGAATTATTGCTCGATACAAAACTCTCCAAAGAGCAAAAGCAGCTTGCCAGTACTATTCATAAATCGGGAAAATCGTTATTAGAAATCATCAATGACATTCTTGATCTTTCAAAAATTGAAGCCAGCGAACTTTCTCTGGAGCCTGAAGATGCTAATTTGCCAAAAATTATTATGGACATCATTACGCTACTGCAACCGCAGGCCGATCAAAAAAATATAACACTCATCAATGAATACGATAGCACCGCGCCACATTTCATCGTAGCCGACCCCGTTCGCCTACGTCAAATCATCATGAATCTGGTGGGCAATGCCCTCAAATTTACCGACAAAGGCAGTGTTACCATAAAAGTGACCAATGAAAATGTTGCGCAAGATATTGTGACGCTTGCGTTTGAGGTCACTGATACCGGTATGGGTATTCCAGAAGACAAGCTCGATTATATCTTCAATAAATTTTCTCAAGCTGATGAATCTTCCATGCGCAAATTCGGCGGCACCGGTCTTGGCCTTGCTATTTGTAAGAGGCTTACCGAAATGATGGAGGGGGAAATTGGCGTAAAAAGCACCCTTGGTAAGGGTTCCACCTTCTGGTTCACCATCCCCTTTCTCATCGGAGAACGGAAAGGGGGAGGAGGGAGTTTGCCATCCACAGAAGAAGGAGAGCGTACGTTTGATGCCGCCATTCTCTTGGTAGAAGATAATGATGTGAACCAGCTGGTAGCCAGAAAGATGCTCGAGAAAATGGGCTGTACGGTGGATATTGCAAATAATGGCCATGAGGCCGTGGAACAATTTGATAAAAAAGACTACGACCTCATCTTTATGGATTGCCAAATGCCCGAGATGGATGGGTTTGAAGCCACAGAGGCCATCCGTAAAAAAGAAAATGGGGAAGATAAAATAACCATCGTAGCGCTCACCGCCAATGCACTCCAGGGAGATAAGGAAAAATGCCTCGCCGCTGGCATGAATGATTATATCTCAAAGCCTGTGTCAAAAGAAAGCCTTCACGCAGTGCTTACAGAGCATCTTTCTCCTCCTGATCTTGCTGTAAACATATAGAGCTTTTCCCTTTGCATCCCTCCTAAAGGGGGATATGATGCGCCGCAAAACATTAACATAAAATAATACAGGTAACCTAATGTCACATATTGATATCGCAGGCCTTTCCGTTGATAAAAACCTCTATGATCTCATAAAAAACGAGGTTGCTCCCGGCACAGATATAGATGCCGGCCAGTTCTTCACCGCCCTTGCTGATATCGTCACAACACTCGCTCCAAAAAACAGCGAACTCTTAGCCAAGCGTGATGCCATGCGCGCCGCGCTCAATGAATGGCATCTGCTCTGCCGCGAAGAGAATAAAGCGTTTAGCGAATCATCTCTTATAGAGCACCTTAAAACCATCGGCTATTTTGTTGAAGATAAGGGGGAAATAGATGTTCGTGAGCAGCAAGAAGGCCCTGATATCGATCCTGAAATCAAAACTATTTCCGGCCCACAGCTCGTCGTACCCATCCAAAATGCGCGCTTTGCCACCAACGCCACCAATGCCCGCTGGGTCAGCCTGTGGGATGCGTGGTATGGCAGCAATCTCTGGCCTGACGAAGGCGATACGCAAAAAGCTTCTCCCGATGGCAGCGCTTATAATCCCTCCCGCGGTCAAAAAATCATCGATAAAACCGACACCCTTTTCGAACAAATCTTTCCTTTGGCGCAAGGCAGCCACAGCGATGTCATCGCCCTCTCCATCCAAGAAAATAACGGCACGCAGCAGCTCCTCTTCGCACTTTCCGATGGCGCGCAAACACCTCTGGCAAAAGAAGAGGCCTTTGTGGGTTATGCAACAGAAGGCGATGCGCTAAAAACCGTTCTGCTAAAAAATAACAACCTCCATATCGAGCTGCATATCGACCCCAGCCACCCCATCGGCAAGCACCACCATGCTTCGATACGCGATGTCGTGATGGAAGCGGCCATCACTACCATTCAAGATTTTGAAGATGCCAATGCCGCTGTCGATGCCGAAGACCTCATCGGCACGTATCGCAATTGGAATGCCCTCATGCAAAACACCCTCACTGCTGAGGTAAAAAAAGAGCCCGGCGGTGTGCGCCGTCTCCATGAAGATAGGCACTACACCGCCCCTAATGGCGATTCACTCACACTACCCGGCAGAAGTCTGCTCTTCATTCGCAATGTCGGCCTCCACATGCTAACCGACGCCGTGACCACCGAAGCTGGCGAGCCCATCCCACAAGGATTCTTAGACGCCATGCTCTCCGCCTTGGCCGTTAAGCACGATATAGCAAAACCCGCTGATGCCCAGCGTAACAGCCGCACCGGCGCGCTTTATATCGTTAAGCCAAAGCTGCAAGGCCCCGAAGAGGTCTCCGCCACCATCGAGCTTTTTGAAAAAGTCGAAGATGCCCTAAACCTCACACGCGGCACCATGAAAATCGGCATTATGGATGAGGAGCAACGCACCACCTTCACTCTAAAAGAATGCATCCGCGCCGCCAAAGGCCGTGCCGTCTTCATCAACACCGGCTTTTTAGACCGTACGGGCAGTCTCATCGAGCAACATATGGAAGCCGGGCCCTTCCTGCCCAAGGCTGAAACCAAAACCACCTGGCTGCAGGCCTATGAAGACAATAACGTCTATGCTGGCCTCCATACCCATCTTTACCAAATGGGCCAGATAGGGAAGGGGATGTACCCCGCACCAGACGATATGAACGGCATGATGGAAACCAAGCACGTGCACCCCGAGGCCGGTGCTAATTGCGCCTGGGTGCCGTCGCCCACTATGGCAGCAGCCCACGCAGTGCATTATCACCTCGTTGATGTAAGCGCCCGCCAGCAAACCCTGCTCGATGCCCCCGCACCTGCGCTGGAAGACCTGGTCTCCATCCCGCTCTTAAATCGCGAACTCACTGCAGAAGAAATACAAAAAGAGCTCGATAACAATGCGCAGAGCATCCTCGGCTATGTCGTCCGCTGGGTGAATCAGGGCATTGGCTGCTCCAAAGTGCCAAATATCGATAACCTTCCCCTCATGGAAGATCGGGCCACGCTGCGCATTTCCAGCCTCCACATTGCCAATTGGCTGCATCATAACATCATCACGCGTGAGCAGGTGGAGGAAACCTTCACGCGTATGGCAGCCACCGTTGATGCGCAAAATGCCGATGACCCTAGCTATATCCCCATGGCGGGTGACACAGAAGGCCCCGCGTTCCAAGCCTCGCTAGAGCTAGTATTTGACGCCATCAATCGTGCCAATGGCTACACCGAGCCGGTGCTGCATAAATGTCGTAAAGTAGCTAAAGCCCGTCAGAGTGATAACACGCCGCTTTCCGCCGCTTCGGCCTCTTAAAACCCGGCCCTATGCTAGTCTGGATCATCTCGGACGACACCGCCCGCGCTGAGCAATCCACCGCCCTCGCGCATTATCTCACCGATACCGCCCGCCTCCTTTCCGTTGATGAAGTCACAAGGGCAGGGGATCTCACCGCCTATCTTACTTCCCAAGAGTCCTCCATCACCTGGCCAGATATCGCCCTTGGTGCAGGTGAGCGCACAGCATCCACCCTGCTTGCCATAAAATCTGCCAACCCCACCACCAAGATCATCTCTATACTCGATCCCGGGCAACACCACAGCTCATTTGATGCCATCATCATGCCGAGCTATGAACCCCACCCAGAAGGCGCTAATATCCTCACCACCACCGGTCTCATCAACCGCATCACCCCTGATTACCTTGCGCATACACGCCAAGAATACACGGATGGCGCCTACACCCCTCTCTCAGAGCACGATCTCCCATCTCCGCGCTATGCTCTGCTTCTCGGTGGCCGCCATGTTGCTGGCAATATCATGCCAGAAGATGCCCTCCATCTTCTTAACACCCTGAACACACTCATCAGCACCACCGGCGGCTCGCTCCTCATCACCACTAGTCAGCGCACTGACAAAGCCACCACCAGCACCCTGCGCGAGGCACTCCCCACATCTGCCTTTCTTTATGATTACCGTAATGATCATTACATAAAAAACCCCTACGAGGCTCTGCTCGCCACTGCTGACACACTCATCGTCACGGGCGATTCCGTCCGTATGTGTTCTGAAGCCTGTTCCACTGGCCTTCCTGTTTATATTTTTACCCCTGAACATGCTGATTTCTTCCCCTATGACGCGCTCCATCAAGAACTCTACGCCGCCGGTCTCGCCGCACCATTTTCTGCTATACACAGCCCCCCTTCTTGGGCAACAATATCTCCGCTCAATGAAGCGCAGCGCATTGCCAACCAACTAAAAACCCGCTAAACTATGCCACTTCCCACCTTACTCACCACCCGCCGCTTCTTTCCGCTCTTTGCCACACAATTCTTAGGCGCGTTTAATGATAACGTCTTTAAAAATGCCCTCATCATCCTTATCACCTACCGTGCAGAAGCCTGGCTCGGCCTAAAACCCCATATGCTCGTCACACTAGCGGCCGGCGTATTCATCCTCCCTTTCTTACTCTTCCCTCCCTGGGCTGGTCAGCTTGCCGATAAATACGATAAATCCTTGCTCATCCGCCGCATCAAGCTTGCAGAAATCACCATCATGCTCTGCGCCGCAATCGGCTTTTATTTGCAGAATATCTGGCTACTTCTCGTTGTTTTATTCTGCATGGGTGCGCAATCTGCCTTCTTCGGCCCGCTTAAATACAGCATCTTGCCAGACCATTTAGAGAAAAGCGAACTTATGGCGGGGAACGGCCTCGTGCAAGCCAGCACCTATCTCGCCATCCTCCTCGGCACCATCACCGGCGGCCTGTTACTGCTCACTACAGAGGGCACAACGCATGTTGCTGTCGCCGTAATATTCCTCGCCCTGTGCGGGTGGTATGCCAGCCGCTTTATCCCCGAAACCAGGCCTGCCGAGCCCAATCTCGCCT
>JANQQO010000120.1 GCA_028289305.1 Rickettsiales bacterium
TCCCAGGGCAGATAGCCCGCCGCACCACACGGCACATCCTGCCAATTCTCCAAGAGCCGCTGCGCCTGCATGCGGTCTTCCAGCGAAAGCTGCTCTTCCACCACTTCCTTATGCCACTGAGCATTTGCATGCCCCTCTGCCGCGGCGAGCGAGAACCACATATAGGCCCGCAGCAAATCCTTTTCAGGAAACAACCCGCGCGCTGGCCGGCGCCTCAATGTCACGCTATCCCAGGCCGGGTTGGAATAGCTCCGCTCATACATCCGCCCCAGCTCAAACTGCGCCGGGCTATAGCCGCGCTTACCGGCCTCACAAAACCAGTTCAGCGCCTTCACATTATTGTAATAACTGCCAATCCCGCAGCAATAGCTGAGGCCCAAGCGATACTGCGCCTCCACCACGCCCTGCTCGGCTAAGGGCCGCAGATGCTCGCGCTCCGCCCGCTTCTCATAATATTCTGGGAAAATCTCTTCTGACATCACAAACGTACATCCGCCGAGCAGCAACACGGCGCAGAGGCTGATATATATGCCACAGCGCCCTTTCATCAGCGCGGATCCGGTAAATCACTACCACAGGGAATATTGGGCCACTGCCCCAGCATATTCTGCGCCCGCAGCTGCTCCTGCCCGCTTAGCCCCCGCCATAATTCCTCCGCCTTCGGCCACGCCTTCGCATGCCCATATTGCCCCGATAGCGCATAATAGGTCCGCGCCATCACCATATCGCGCGGCAGAATCGACCCTTCCGTCTTATGCGCATTTTCATAGAGATTCGCGATGCCAAACAGCGCATCCCGCTGCCCCTTCTTTGCGGCTTTACACCACCAGAACAATGCTTCGTGATTGTTATAGGCCGGGCGTTTGCCACAGCAATACGACTTCCCCAGCGCATATTGCGCTTCTGCATCGCCGCGCTGGGCTTGTTTATACCAAATCGCCCGCGGCGTAAGGCGCTCGGTCTCATCGCGCAGCGTCCTCACCGTACTAAACGTCATCTCCACACATCCGGAAAGCACCAGCAGGCCTATCATAAGCCCCGCGATGCTTTTAAGCCGCCTTGCCCTCTGCCGCATAGCGCTTCTCCATCGCTGCTAAAATCGCATCGCCAATCTCGGTCGTCCCCACCGGCGTCACGCCTTCTTCGGCGATATCGGCGGTACGCACCCCGTCTGCCAGCACGTCTTTCACTGCATTTTGTATCAGCTCTGCCTCCGCAATCTTATCAAAAGAATATTTGAACAGCATCGCCAAGCTCAACAGGGTCGCAATTGGGTTCGCCAGGTTTTTCCCAGCAATATCCGGCGCACTGCCATGCACCGGCTCATACAGCGCATAGCGCTTACCATCCTCACGCCGCGCACCCAGCGAAGCCGAGGGCAGCATGCCCAGCGAGCCGGTCAACATCGCCGCACAATCTGATAAAATATCGCCGAACATATTCGTCGTCACCAGTACATCAAACTGCTTGGGATCGCGCACCAGCTGCATCGCCGCGTTATCGACATACATATGTTTCAGCCCAATCGAGGGGTATTCCTCATCGCGCACGCGCTGCACTTCCTCGCGCCATAATTCGGTCGCCTCCAGCACATTCGCCTTATCCACCGAGCACACTTCCCCGCCACGTTTTTCTGCCAAATCAAAGGCCACATGCGCGATGCGCCTAATCTCCGGCGTGGTATACACCAGTGTGTTCACCCCGCGCCGCGTACCATCAGCCAAGGTCGTCACTCCCTTCGGCTCACCGAAATAAATCCCGCCAGTCAGCTCACGCACAATCATGATGTCAAGCCCTGCCACCACGTCTTTTTTCAAAGTAGACGCGCCCGCCAGTTCATCAAACACAATCGCCGGGCGCAAATTCGCAAATAACTCTAACGCCTTACGAATCCCCAACAATCCGCGCTCAGGGCGCACCTCATAGCCTAGCCCTTCCCATTTCGGCCCACCGACTGCACCCAGCAGCACCGCATCCGCGTTCTTCGCGGCTTCTATCGTCTCATCAGGAATCGGCGACCCCGTCTCGTCATACGCCGCACCGCCGAGCAACCCATGCTTCACG
>JANQQO010000121.1 GCA_028289305.1 Rickettsiales bacterium
GGTGAAGAGGCTAATAGCGCCGCGTTCGTGAAGAAGCTTGCCGCGCTCGGCGATGTCTATGTGAACGATGCCTTTGCTTGTGCCCACCGCGCGCATGCGTCGATTGTTGGGCTGCCGAAGCATCTGCCGGCCTATGCGGGGCTGTTGTTTGAAAAAGAATTATCGCATTTGGATGCCTTGCTTGGTACGCCGAAAGAACCGGTAGCGGCTATTATTGGCGGAGCAAAAGTCTCCACCAAATTAGCATTGCTAGAAAGCCTAGCGTCGAAAATGCAGCATTTGCTGATCGGCGGCGGTATGGCCAATACCTTCCTGTTCGCGCAGGATTATACGGTCGGTAAATCCCTGTGCGAGAAAGAGCTGACGCAGGAAGCAATACATATCCTTGCGGTGGCGAAGCGGCATAATTGCACTATCCACCTGCCGAGTGACGTGATTGTCACCAAGGAGCTTGCTGAACATCATGTGAATAGTATGGTGGAGACTTCCGCCGTATCGCCGCGGGATATGATTGTGGATATTGGGCTCAACACAATGGCAGAGTGGATGGATGTGTTAAAAAGCTGTAAAACCGTCGTGTGGAATGGACCGATCGGGGCATTTGAATATAGCCCGTTTGATGTCAGCACGATCAGCCTCGCCCGCTTCATTGCCCATGCCACGCATCACGGCGATCTGCGCAGTGTGGCTGGTGGCGGCGATATGCTCGGCGCGCTGGCTCGGGCTGGCTTACAGGAAAGCTTTACCTATATCTCCACCGCCGGTGGGGCGTTTTTAGAATGGCTGGAAGGGAAAACCCTGCCCGGCGTGGCAGCATTATCGAAATAACATAGGAGGTGTCTTATGAAAATCACACGCAAAGTACAAAACATACTGAAACACTACGAGGCAGATAGCCCCGGCACCAAAGCCAATCTCGCGCGCATTTTGATGCATGGGCGCTTGGGTGGCAGCGGCAAGCTGGTCATCCTGCCTGTGGATCAAGGCTTTGAGCACGGCCCTGCGCGCAGCTTTGCGCCTAACCCGCCGGCCTATGATCCGCATTACCACTTCCGCCTGGCGATTGATGCAGGCCTCAGCGCCTTTGCCTCCGCACTCGGGATGATTGAAACCGGTGCAGATACTTTCGCCGGTGCGATTCCGCTGATACTCAAAGTTAATAGCTCCAATGCGCTATATAACGGTGCAGCGCCAGATCAGGCGATCACCGCCTCGGTGGACGATGCGCTGCGCCTTGGCTGCTCCGCGATTGGCTTCACCATTTATCCTGGCTCAGACCATTCTTTCGCCATGATGGAGGAAATCCGCGCCATGGGAGAAGAGGCGCGCGCAAAGGGTATGGCTGTGGTGATCTGGTCGTATGCCCGTGGTGGAACACTTTCCAAAGAGGGCGAAACCGCGATTGATACCATCGCCTATGCCGCGCATATGGCAGCGTTGCTCGGTGCGCATATCATCAAAGTGAAGCCGCCTACCGAGCATTTAGAAAATGCCGAAGCCAAAAAAGTCTACGAGGCCCAGAATATCCCGATCAACACGCTGCAAGAGCGCATCGCCCATGTGAAGCAGGCTTGTTTTGAAGGTAAGCGCGTCGTCGTATTCT
>JANQQO010000129.1 GCA_028289305.1 Rickettsiales bacterium
AGAACCGATAAGGCGATAAGCGCCATAACATAGCCGATAATGGCGCTGGCAATGGCGGCAACAATGAAGATAAAGCAGACGATAGCAATGAAAAGAAGTAGCAGGCCAGCACCAGAAGTGAACAAGAGGCCGGCAATGAGGGTAGCAAACACCCAAGGAGAGGCTTCGGCTTGGTTATAGGCAGCAGAGGCCATATCTTCAGCGCCGTTTACAGCATAATCCGTGCCGAAGAAATACGCTAGGTTACAATCCAAACGTGCCCATAGGTCATTTCCATAAGCGGCACTGCAAGGAGAAGTGTCTACGCCGACACTTGCTGTAACAACATCAACCAACCAACCCTGGGCAATGTAGAAGAGGGGGAAAAATTCTTCCAGACCGGTGTTAAGAACAAAATAGGCGATAACGGCGATTTTTAGGATGGTAAGAATGGCCTGCCCGCCAGCCCGCTGTGGAGGCACAGCACCCATCGCTACTTTATACCCAAATAAGACGAGGTAAAGCGTGAGTACGGCAAGTACCGCATTCCTGATATCGAGGCGTATTTCTGGAAAGATTTCAATGCTGAGCTGGAAGATGATGTCTTCAATGCAGCTGACCATACGATTGCTGAAGCCGAAATAAAAATCACCAGGCGCTAAACCGCTTGGTGCGGGGTTTACTGCGCTACCATCTGAAAGCGTAATACTGGGGGCATTTTCGCAGCTAAAATTAATGTTCTGCGCATGGGCGAATTCGGGAAGCGTGAATAAGAAGAGAGCAAGAAGGCTGATGCAGGCGAGACGGCAGGTCAGCGATCGATGTACCCCAGAGGGCAGAAGGCAGAAGACAGAAGACAGAAAAATTGTAGATAATAAGCCTTCATCTTCTGTAGCAACACCCCCACCGGATTTTCTAAGCTCATCCTTTGATTCGCTAAGCAAATCCTGCCTCCCCCGCAAGCAGGGGAGGAGGTTTTTTTTTATAACTCGGGTTTGATTAGGAAGTAACTTCCTTAACTTGTTCATAAAATACCGGCAGCCAATCATCTGGGTTATCGCCCACATCCTCACGAATTTCATCTAACAGCCGCACGGTCTCGGCCCGCCCCGATAGTACATGAATTACGTTACCCATGCCAGAAAGATCAACGCGCGCCACCACCACTTCATTGCCTTGCTTGACTAAAAAGAAGCGCGAGGCCGGGTTGGTAGTTTTGATGAGCGCGAATTCCCGCTCGGTAAGCATGAAGGTTTTTTGATATTCACTGGTAGCTTTTGGGTTGGGCAGGAAGATTTGCGTTGCGGTTTGTTGAATCAGCGTATCGCTAATGCCGCTCTTACTTGCATCCTCTACGCTTTGCGTGGCGAAGATCACCATCGCATTGAGCTTACGCAGAGTTTTGAGCCAGTCTTTGATTTTTGGTGCGAAGACAGGGTTATCAATCAACGCCCAGGCCTCATCGAGCACGATGATGGTGGGTGTGCCGTCAAGCGATTGGCTGATGCGGTGGAACAGATAGAGCAACACCGGGCCGAGGCTGACTTTGTCTTTTAACACCTCACCCATTTCAAAGCCGAACACGTTGGATTTAGTGAAATCCAACTGGTCTTGGACGTTATCAAACAGGCGGGCGTGGGATTCACCGCCGTGCCATAGACGCAGGCGGCTTGCTACACTGCCGGGGTTTTCTAGCCCTAAGAAAGGGGCGATATTCGAGAGTTTTCTATCGGCGTGCGGGAGTTTAAAATTACCTTTAATGGCCTCATTGATTTTTTCGATATCTTCTGGGGTGAGTCCTTCTTGGTGGGAGGTAATTAGGCTAGATAGCCAATCAAACAAGAAGGAGCGGTTTTCTGGGGTGTCTTCAAGTTGCAGCGGGTTGAAATCGCAATCTTTACCCGGTTCGATGATGGTATATTTACCGCCCATACCGCGGATGAAAATTTCTGCACCGCGATCTTTATCGAAGAAGAACATCCTACCGCCATATTTTTGCGCTTGGGCACAGAGGAAATTCATCAGCACGGTTTTACCAGAACCGGTAGGCCCAATGATAGTGGTGTGACCGACATCACGGGCATGGAAATTGAAATAATACGGCGTGCCGGAGGTAGTATCGAGCACGGTCACTGCATCGCCCCAATGGTTATTCTTCGGGTGGCCGAGCGGATAGTTATGCAGCGAAGCGAATGATGCGATGTTGAGTGTGTTGACCCGTGATTTACGCGTAACAAAATCGAAATTAGCGGGAAGCTGGGCCCAATAGGCAGCTTGTAAGTTAACCGATTCACGCACAGGCATGATGCCAGTATTGACCATTTCTCCATAGACTTGAGAGAGTGCATCATCGAGATCGCGCAAATTATCCTCCACGCACATCACGGTGAGGTGATGTTCGCCAAAAGCAATATCGCCACTCATCGCCATATCGAGTGCGTCGGTGATTTCTTCCATCTGGGAAAGCGCGACATCGCCACTGCTATGCATGCGGCGTTGCTGGTTTTTCATTTCGCC
>JANQQO010000132.1 GCA_028289305.1 Rickettsiales bacterium
AAGACAAAGCCGTCTTCGTGGGTAAAGGTGCGACGTTTGAAATCTGGAAGCCCGAAACCTTCGATCTGTATGCAGAAAATGCCCGCAACCTCGCCAAGCAAGAGCGTGGCCAATTACGTTTACAGAAAAACCCAGGAGAGCGCGCATGACTTCTGCTCCCGCCCGTCATCATCTCCCCCACACACCTGTGATGTGCGATGAGGTCATGCGCTATCTCAGCCCGCAAGACGGTGAAATCTATGTAGATGGCACCTTCGGCGCCGGCGGCTACACCAGCGCTATGCTCCGCGCTGCTAAATGCACCGCCTATGCGCTGGATTGTGATCCGTATGTTGAAGATTTCGTCAATGCGCTGAAGCAAGAATTCGGCAAGCGCTTCCATTTCATTCAAGGCCAATTTGGCGATATGGTATCGCTGCTCCGCGCGGAGGGTGTGGAGAAGGTTGACGGCGTTGTGCTTGATATCGGTGTTTCCTCGATGCAAATCGATACGCCGCGCCGCGGCTTTTCCTTCTCTGAAGATGGCCCGCTTGATATGCGCATGAGCTGCGATGGGCGCGATGCGTCAGAGCTCATCAACAGCGCTAGCGAAGAAGAGCTGGCCGGCATCATCTTCACCTATGGTGGGGAGAAAAAATCGCGCCGTATCGCCCGCGCGATCGTCACCGCGCGTGCCACACAACACATCACTCGCACCGGCGAGCTTGCGGGCATTATTCGTGATGCCGTGAAGGGTTATAACGATAATATCGACCCGGCTACCCGCACTTTTCAGGCGATTCGCATTTGGGTAAATCAGGAATTGGATGAGCTTGAGCGCGGCCTGCAATCAGCCGAAGAATTACTCAAGCCCGAAGGGCGTCTAGTCGTTGTGTCCTTCCATTCCGGCGAAGATAGCATCGTGAAGCGCTTTTTGAACACGCGTGCGGGTAAAAAGCCCGGCATTCCGCGCTATCTGCCGCTTTTGCCAGAAAATCAGCAAGCGCCGTCATTCCGCTTGCTCACCCGTAAGGCGGTGCAGCCATCGCCGGAAGAAATAAAACGCAATCCGCGCGCGCGCTCTGCAAAATTGCGAGCCGTCGCGCGTACAGAGGCTCCCATCTGGGGGAAGGAGGCATAATATGCGCAAATCGACATTAAGCATTTTCTTGCTAGCACTCGGTGCGCTCACAGTAGGTGTGTTCGAGGTGGAATACCGCACCCGTACTTTACGTGCGGAGCTGCACCATCTCAACCAACAGATCCTCACGCGGCAAGAAGAAGTGCACGTACTCAAAGCCGAATGGAGCTATCTCAACCGGCCTGAGCGCTTAAAAGAACTCGCCGATAAGCACCTGCAGATGGACTATGTCTCGTTTGATCAAATAAAAAGCCCCACCCATGTACCATTGCGTGCGCTTGCGCGTGATGAGAAAAACCTAACCGTGGCTGAGGCCCAGACGAGGATGCGCTGATATGCCACGTATCACTCCCACTGTCACACCAAGTTTACGCATCACCTCCCAAGGAGGGGTGAAGCAGGCGATGGATGTATGCCGCCTGCGTATGCGCTGTGTGGCACTGGTAGTGGTGTTCTGCTTTGCCGTTATCACTGTGCGCTTGTTTGAAGTAGCGATTGCCGGTGGGGAAGGGGGGCGTGACCTCACCATTCCTCAGCTTGCCGATCTCCATGTTGAGCGCGGCGCGATTGTTGATCGTAACGGTGTGTTGCTAGCAGCGAATCTTGCTACGAAGTCACTCTATGCCAATCCTCACCATATCATTGACCCTAATGAGGCGGCACAAAAGCTGGTACGGCTTTTCCCCACACTTTCTAAGAAAAAACTGCTGCAGAAGCTTTCTTCCAAGCGCCGTTTTGTCTGGATAAAGCGCAATCTCCCCCCGCGTGAGCAACAGGCGGTGATGCAGCTTGGTATTCCCGGGCTTGAATTCCGTGCAGAAGAAAAACGCATCTACCCACATGGCAGTGTGGCAGCGCATGTGGTGGGTATGGTCGGCTTAGATGGGCACGGCCTTTCTGGTGTGGAAAAACAATTTGATACATCATTCTTTACCGCCAAAGGACAGGATACACCCTTGCAGCTCTCCGTTGATATTCGTGCCCAGGCAGCGCTCCACCAAGAGCTCTCCCGTGGCATTAAAGAGTTCCGCGCTAAAGGAGGTGCTGGTATCGTGCTCGATGTGAATACGAGCGAGGTGCTCGCCATGGCAAGCCTGCCAGATTTTGATCCTAACAACCCACACAAAATAAAATCCGGCGCAACGTTTAACCGCGCAACGTATGGCGTGTATGAAATGGGATCCACCTTTAAAGCATTCACCATGGCATTGGCGCTGGATAAGGGCATTGCAGGCTTGGGTGATGCGTATGATGCTACCAAACCATTGCGCTTTGCCCGTCATACGATTCGCGATCACCATCCGGAGAATCGTTGGCTATCGCTGCCGGAAGTGTTCATGCATTCGTCTAACATCGGCACTGCGCGCATCGCCATGGATATAGGCCAAGAGCGTCAGAAAACCTTTATGGAACAGCTCGGCATGCTGCAGCCAGTGGGAATAGAACTTCCCGAAACGGCCATGCCCATGGGGCCACAGCGTTGGCGTATGATTAATGCGATGACCATCTCCTATGGTCACGGCATTGCCGTTACGCCGCTCCATCTTGTTGCTGCTACAGCGTCACTGGTAAACGGAGGCATGTATCACACTCCCACTATCCTCAAGCGCAGTGCTGCCGAACAGCCAGAAGGCACGCGGGTCATTAAAAAACGCACTTCCGACCTAATGCGCAAGCTCTATCGCCTTGTGGTCACTGACGGCACGGGCAAAAAAGCCGCGGTGAATGGCTATATGGTTGGCGGCAAAACCGGTACGGCAGAAAAAATCGTTGATGGAAAATATGACCACAAAGCGAGGATTTCTTCTTATATTGCTGCCTTCCCCATGACTAAGCCGAAATATGTGGTGCTCATTGTGCTCGATGAGCCAAGAGGCAATGCTTCCACCTTCAACATTGCCACCGGTGGCATGACAGCAGCACCCATCACCTCGCGTGTGATACACCGCATCGCGCCGATGATGGGCGTAATACCAGTTGACGAGCAAGACGAAGCGATTAAAAAGAGGTTTGCTATCGATTATGCGCTCAGGAGAAATACGCTTGCGTCTCTCAACACTCATCCCTGAAACCCTTTCCTGCGAGATTTCAGGTGATACAGATATCCCCATCACAGGGCTTGCGGAAGATTCGCGCCACGTAAAGCCAGGCTTCGTGTTCGCGGCCATTCCTGGTGTGCAGACAGATGGCGCGCAGTTTATCACAGATGCGGTGAAACAGGGGGCGGTGGCCGTGGTTGCCACGCTTGATGCGGACATTCCTCCTGAGATTACCGCCATCCGCCACCCTGAACCGCGTGTGGTGCTCGGGCATATGGCAGCAAGATGGTATGGTGCGGCTCCGCGTATGATTGCTGCGGTTACCGGCACCAATGGTAAAACCTCTGTGGTCCATTTTGCCCGTCAGCTTTGGCATATCTTGGGTAAATCTGCCGCTAGCATAGGCACACTCGGTATTTTCCGTGATGCCCATACGCGTCTCTACGACACCACACAGCATATGACCACGCCAGACACGCTCTTTCTTCACGAAACGCTAAAGAAGCTGAAAGAGCAGGGGGTGGAGTATATGGCGCTGGAAGCCTCCAGCCATGGGTTGGAACAGCACCGTCTTGCTGGGGTTGCTATTAACATTGGTGCATTCACCAATTTCTCACGCGACCATTTAGATTACCATGGTTCGGAGGAGGCCTATTTCGCTGCGAAGATGCGCTTGTTTGATTCAGCTGTGGTGGATCAGGGGGCTGCGGTGCTGAACACAGATATTCCTGAATACCCAGAAATAGAAAAACGCTGCGCTGCGCGCGATCTGCGCGTATTGCGTTATGGGATGGATGCGCCAGAAATCCAGCTGCATGAAATCACTCCTGAGCAAGCATCCCAGC
>JANQQO010000135.1 GCA_028289305.1 Rickettsiales bacterium
GGTGAACGCCCAGCTCGGCCAATTCGGCCAAACCAATTATTCCGCCGCCAAGGCCGGCATACTCGGCTTCACCAAAGCGCTCAGCCGCGAAACCGCCAGCCGCGGCATCACGGTCAACTCCATCGCCCCAGGTTATATCGATACCGACATGGTGCGCGCCGTCTCCGAAGAAGTAATGCAGGAGATCGTCTCCCACATTCCCGTTGGCCGCCTCGGTACGCCTGAAGAAGTCGCACGCTGCGTCACCTTCCTCGCTGCCGATGAGGCCGGCTTCATCACCGGCGAGACCATCTCCGTCAATGGCGGCCACCACATGGAATAGGCCAAAAAACTAGGAACAGAAGCCTGAAATCTGAAACGTTACCCCCTCCTCCCCTGCCTGCGGGGGAGGCAAGATTTCCTTGAGTGAGCCAAAGGCGAGCTTAGGAAATCTGGAGGGGGTGTTTCTGAATCCAGAACTCAGACTTCAACTACTCACCCCCCGTTGCACGTTTTACTTTCCTCCACCACCAAGGAAACACCCCCCCAACCCGCGTCGCCACAAAGGTCAGTGCGGCGATCAGCGGGTGCTTACGCTGCCAGATCCCACTGCTCAGCTTCCAATCCGCCTCCAGCCGCGAGACATCCTGCGCCACATAATGCTTATCATGCTCTATGCATAAATCGCCAAATTCCCGCTGGTAATAGGCATCCACCCCTTTGCCACCGGGAAATTTCTTGATCCAATGTGGCAGGGAACAGCGATACTCACTCGCATCGCCGCTCTCCTCTGCACCGCTCACACCCGCTTCTGTCGCCGCATTGCTGTTCTTTTCTTCATCCATAAACCCACCCTAACACACCCCCACCACCCCCGGAAGTAGAAAAAACACACCACACCCACCCCGCTAAACCCTAGACCAACAGCGGGTCTTACACTATAGTGCCGCTTTCACCAACAAAAAACCTCGTGCACCCATGCCCCTCACCTCGCATCATCGCGGCATATTCTGGATCATTCTCGCCGGCTTCTGGGCGCCGTTTATGTATGTCTGCCTGCGCAATGCCTCAGAAGAGCTGCCGTTCATCCTAGTCGCCAGCCTCACCGACATCCTCGCCCTACCGCTGATCGCCCTCTGGGCCCGGCCCCATCTCTTACCCACGCGCAAGGTTCCCATCAAACTCTATTTCCTGCGCGGCGTTTTGGGCTATACCTGCTTCCTCCTCACCATTTACGGGCTCACCCTGATCCCGCTCACCTCCGTCACCGTGCTGGAATTCTCCTGCCCGCTCATCGCGAGCCTGCTTGCCGTTGTTTTTCTGCGTGAGCGTATGACGCGCCATAAATCCCTCACCCTGCTCGCCGGGTTCATCGGCGTGCTGATCGTCGTCCGCCCGGGCAGCACCGTCTTTCATTATGGCAGCCTGGTGATCCTCCTCGCCTCAATCCTCTGGGCCGTAGTCATCATCCTCATTCGCCATCTAAGCGCCCGCGATGACCATAAAACCATCACGTTTTATAGCATGCTAGCCGTCGTTGCCTGCTGTATTCCCTTCGCCATTGCGCTGTGGCAGCCACCCAGCCTCACCGCCTGGAGCTGGCTTATCGCCGCTGCCCTCGGCTCCACCATGCTCGTTATCAGCTTCACCCGCGCCTATGCTGAAACCGAGATCAGCCTCCTCATGCCGTTTGAATTCTGCGAGCTGATTTTCGCCACCATCATGGGCTATCTCTTCTTCCGTGAATTACCCGATATCTGGGTCTATATCGGCGGGTCGGTCATCTTCCTAAGCGCGGCATATCTGGTGCATCGCAGCCGCCATCACCCACAAACCACGCCTCCTCCCGCCTCGTAATATACATAGGTGATTTTATTTTTTATGAGATAAGAAAATAAAATCGTCTCGCCCGCTTCGCGGCGGAAAATTGCCATTTACGAAGGCAATTTTCATAGTCATTTCCATCTGAAATGACTATAACGCTTGCTTTTTAAGCGATACCCACCTAAAACCACAGCCCACGTTCTTATCGATAGTTGCTTCAATTAAGCATTTATGCGTCAGCGAAAATACCTACTTGCGAGAACCGGAACGGATCGTAGAATAACTACTTGAGTACCGGAAGCGCAGC
>JANQQO010000141.1 GCA_028289305.1 Rickettsiales bacterium
GAGGGGGGTGTCATTTTAAAGCTTAAACTACACCCCCTCCAGAAATCTAGGGGAACGCGTTCCCAAGATTTCTTGCCTCCCCCGCAAGCGGGGGAGGAGGTTTATTTTTATAGCGCCTGTGTCATTTACACTGCCCCAAAGAGCCCTCAGCGCAGATCTTCTTCCCATCCAGCCAGGTAGCTCCGCTTAAATCCGCCTTTAATAAATCCGTATCGCGCAATTGCGCCTCGGTAAAATCCGCTCCACGGAGAGTGGCTTTAAAAAACCGAGCCCGCTCTAAATCCGCGCCGATGAAGCGCGCACCGCTTAAATCCGCCCGGGTAAAATCCGCTTCCGACAGCCGCGCATGGGAGAAATCCACCTCGCGCAATGTCGCAGCAAAGCTTTTCATCCCGCGCCCATCAATGCCAGAAAGATCGCTACCGGTCAGCGTTGCCCGCGCTAAAAACGCATCACGCAACACTGCACCATGCAAATCAATCCCCTTTAATTCCTCCCCATCCAGGTAGCAGCGGCGCCAATTCACGCCCGGCGCAGGCGCATCCGAACACCCCGCCAGCACCGTTTCTGCAAGCATCACCACGATGAGCGCCAGCGCCACACCCACCCCCAAATACATTTTTTGCTTCATTCTTGTTCCATACTCCTTTAAAAACAGCGCACACGCGCTTATATAGTTATAAGCACTCTGCGGGAAAAAGAAAGAGGCATGGGGAATATGGACGACGACGCGATCGTAACACATACCTATTCGGAAACCACCGACGCAATCACCGTCTCGGTGACACCGGTCTATTTGCCGGACCAATCCGACCCAGAGGAAGAATCCTACGCCTGGGCGTATAACGTACAGCTGGAAAATAACGGCAAAGAAGCCGTGCAGCTCATCAGCCGCCATTGGAAAATCACCGATGCGCAGGGCATCACCCAAGAGGTGCAAGGCCCCGGCGTGGTTGGCGAGCAACCCACGCTCATGCCCGGCTCCGCCTTTGAATATACCAGCGGCACGCTACTGCCCACCACATCAGGCATCATGCTCGGCTCGTATCACATGGTCAAAGAAAGCGGTGATGGGTTCGACGTCACCATCCCGGCCTTCTCGCTAGACGTGCCTGGCGCGCCGATCAGCCGTAACTAGCCTTAAGCAACTATGAGCTGGCTTTCCCGTCTCAAACAAGGGCTCACCAAGAGTTCCTCCTCGATTGCCGAGAGCGTCAGCAGTGTCGTCACCAAGCGCAAGCTGGATGACGATGCGCTGGAGGAATTAGAAGAAGCGCTGATCGCCGCAGATCTCGGTGTGGAAGCCGCTGCCAAACTCACCACTGATCTTAGCAAGCAGCGCTTTGATAAAGACATCAGCGATGCCGATATCCGCCGTGCGAT
>JANQQO010000142.1 GCA_028289305.1 Rickettsiales bacterium
CGCGAAAGATCTCAATGTCGAGAAAGTCGAGCTCGACGCGCTGCTGAAAAAAGCCGATTTCATCTCGCTCCACACCCCGCTTAACGATGCCACACGCAATATCCTGGGTGCGAAGAATCTGAAGAAAGCCAAAAAAGGCGTGCGTATCATCAACTGCGCCCGTGGCGGCTTGGTGGATGAAGATGCCTTAAAGAAAGCGATTGAAAGCGGCCATGTGGCGGGCGCGGCCTTTGATGTGTTTGTGGAAGAACCCGCCACCAAAAACCCGCTCTTTGGGCTGGATAACGTCATTTGCACGCCGCATCTTGGTGCCTCCACCTCCGAAGCGCAGGAAAATGTCGCGATCCAAGTGGCGGAACAAATGTCCGATTATCTACTGAATGGCACGGTCACCAATGCGCTTAACATACCGTCTGTCTCCGCGGAAGACGCGAAAAAACTTACCCCGTATACCGAGCTTGGCGATCAGCTCGGCAGTTTCGCCGGCCAGCTCACCGAAAGCGGCTTAAAAGCCGTCAAAATCGAGTATGAAGGCCATGTTGCCTCGCTCAACACCAAGCCAATCACCGCGGCCTTACTCCGCGGTCTGCTTGCCCCCATGGTGGATTCGGTGAATATGATCAACGCCCCGGTGATCGCCAAAGAGCGCAATATCTCTGTCAGCGAAATCACCCATGAACGCCCTGGCAATTACCAAACACTAATCACCCTCACCGTCAGCACCGAAAAGCAAGAGCGTAAAGTCTCCGGTACCCTGTTTGACGGCAGCAAGCCACGCCTCGTTGAAGCGCATGGCATCACGCTCGAAGCTGGGCTTGGTACCCATATGCTGTTCGTTAATAATGAAGATAAGCCGGGCCTTATTGGCAATCTCGGCAAAGTGCTCGGCGATGCGAAAATCAATATCGCCAATTTCCACCTCGGCCGCGGCAAGAAAAAAGGCGATGCGATCGCGCTGGTGGAAATCGACCAGGCCATCACCGACGCCCAGCTGCAAAAAGTCCGCAAACTACCCAGCGTCAAACACGCTAAGTTGCTCACGTTTTAGGGCAACTCCTCTTAAACAATCCCATAAAAAAAGAGTCGGGGTGCCATCGCCCGACTCTTTTCGTGTAGAAGCTGCTTAGCTACTACTTAGTTTCTTCCTTCACCCTCACACCTGGGGGCTTACTCTGAGATTTGGGACGTTTTTTTCTCGACCCACGATTGTGAGTCGTATTGTCCTTTACACGCACGCCGGGTCGTTGATCTCCTCGCACCATCAGTGCTGCGCTCCTTTCACAAAAGACAAACTCTATGAAAAAACAAATACATAGACCGTTTGGCACGCCGTTTTTCCCATAAAAACGATCTTTATAGTCTACATATTACCAATCCCTTACAGTATAGCATAAAAACAAAAGAGTAATGTGAAACTTTTGTTACAATTTCAGCAGATTCGCTACGTATTGTCTGCAAAAACCACTCCTATTCCTCGATAAAACGCAACCCTCTTGCACGCGTAGAGGATTCCTCCTACAATCCCCTCATGTTTCATGCTGCGGTGATCGTATTTCTGGTGTTATTGGCGACAGGAGCGGCCATCCTCCAGTTACAGCGGCAAGAAGAAAGCCCGATCCTAAAAGCCCTACTCATCGTGCTCGCCGCCTTTTCGCTGTGGTTTTATAGCAATTATGGGGATTTTCACTGGGTGTCGAAAAACGACCCGGCTTTCGTCGAGGCTACAGGCAGCAGCCATAAACGCACCCTGTATCATTGGCACGAGCATTATCACTACTATCTCGGCAGTAAATATTATAAAGAGCTGATGTATTATGGGCTGTATGAGACAGTCGCCCTTGCTGACGCCGAATCGCCCAACCCGAAAATCACCCAGCCGCGCATGCGGGATTTATCGAATCCCACCCAGTCGATCTCCATCGAAGAGGCGATAGAGCGCGCCCGCACCGCGCATCGTCCGCGCTTTTCGGATGCGCGCTGGGAGGAATTCACCCGCGATCTGGCCTATATGAAAACCATTGCCGGG
>JANQQO010000254.1 GCA_028289305.1 Rickettsiales bacterium
AACGCACGAGGAAGAAGCCAAGGAGGCTTAAGGCAAAAGTGAGGATGGCGAGCAGGACGGTCCAGCGCTTTAAGGTATTACGCTTTTCTAAGACCAGGAGAGAATGCAGGAGCGCAACCCCAGCAAGCCAAGGGAGGAGCGAGGCGTTTTCTACTGGATCCCAGAACCAGAAGCCGCCCCAGCCTAATTCACGATACGCCCACCAGCTGCCAAGGCCGATGCCCAGTGTGAGGAAGGCGAGCGAGAGGAGAATCCACGGCTTTACCGCCGCGACCCAGCTGCGCGTAATGGTGCCGTTGAGCAAACCAGCGATGGGAAAAGAGAAGGCGAGCGAGAAGCCGACATACCCCACATAGAGCATGGGCGGATGAAGGGCGAGACCAATATCTTGCAGGAGTGGGTTTAAGCCCTGGCCATTCTGTGGCACGGGCGAAAGGGTAGCGAACGGGTTGGAGGTGAGAAGGACGAAAACCAGGAAGCCAAAGGTGATGAAACCCTGCACCGCCATAGTGGTGAGGAGAAGGGCTTTGCCTTTACGATACGTGATGGTGCAAAGCAAGGAAAGTAGCGACAAGATCCACAAAAAGAGGAGCATCGAGCCTTCATGATTTCCCCACGTACCGGAGATTTTATAAATCATCGGCTTCATAGTGTGGGAATTCAGGAAGACGAGCTGGAGTGAAAAATCGGAGATGATGAAGGCGTAGATCAGCAGGGCGAAGGCAAAAGAGAGGGCGCCAGCAAGTGTGGTGGTGGTAAAGCGCAAGAAGGCTAGCGGCTTGACGCGCTTCATGAGTGCAGGAAAAAAAGGGATGACGGCCTGAAAAAAGGCAGCGCAGAGCGCAACAATAAGGCAGAGTTCTCCAAGGAGTGCGATCATGGTGCGGGTGCTCCTTCTTTCCAATAGCCGGATTTTTTGAGTGCGTCTGCGACTTCTGGCGGCATATAGTTTTCATCATGCTTAGCAAGCAGGCGATCTGCCTGAAAAGCGGGCTTGGTGTAATACCCTTCAGCGACAATCCCCTGCCCTTCACGGAAAAGTGCGGGGAGAATGCCGTTGTAGTGCACTGTGACTTTGTGGTTGTGGTCTGTGAGGGTGAAGAAGACCGAAGAGATGCCTTTGCCATAGCGGATACTGTTTTCTTCGACCAGGCCGCCAATGCGAATGCGCTGTTTGTCGCTGATGCTCTTTTCTTGTAGGTCGGTGGGGCTATAAAAAAAGACGAGGTTATCGTTAAACACGCTTAAGAAAACGGTGATGCCGAGCGCGGCGCTGGCCAGGCCCATAAGAATCAGAAGCGCGCGCTGGCGCTTATAATTTTTTCTCTTTTTTTGCATGGCTCTTGGTGATTTGTTGTTTATAGCGACGATAGCGGAGGAAGCTCGTGATAAATACTGCGCAAAGGGCCGTGAAGGCGACGGCATATGCGGCGATGATATAATAAAAATAAGGATCGTATGTCATAGTTTTTTATGCAGGCTATAGAGGAGGTCGAGCGCCTGGCGCGGCGTAAGCTCATCAGGGTTATGGTCTTTAAGCTCGTTGCGGAGCTCTTCCAGCGCGGGATCTGCGGGAGGCGTGTGGGCGCGCGTTGGCTGCAGGAAGAGCGGCAAATCCTCAGCGAGCTGGTTGATGGCGCCAGTGGTTTCTTTTTGCTGGAGGGTGTTCAGCACTTCCTTAGCACGCGTGATGACGGCTTGCGGAAGACCGGCGAGCTTAGCGACATGGATGCCGTAAGAATGATCAGCAGAGCCTTCGGTGACTTCGTGGAGGAAGATGATATCGTCATTCCACTCTTTCACGCGCATGGTACGGCAGGCAAGCGCTGAGAGCGTGGTGGTGAGAGAGGTAAGCTCGTGATAATGCGTGGCGAACAGGGTGCGACACTGTGTGGTGTTGTGGATGTGTTCAATGACAGCCCAGGCGATGGAAAGCCCATCGAAAGTGGCGGTGCCGCGGCCGATTTCATCAAGGATGACGAGGGAGCGGGTGGTTGCTTGATTGAGGATGGTGGCAGTTTCAATCATCTCCACCATGAAGGTAGAGCGGCCTTGGGCAAGGTCATCAGCGGCCCCTACCCGGCTGAACAGACGACCGACAACGCCGATATGCGCCTGCTCGGCTGGCACAAAGGCGCCGATTTGTGCCAAGATAGTAATCAGCGCATTTTGCCGGAGGAAGGTGCTTTTACCTGCCATATTGGGGCCAGTGAGCAGCCATAGGCGCTGGGTATCATTGAGATCGCAGTCATTGGCAATGAATTCTTCGCCTTGCTGAGCCCGGCTTGCTTCCACCACGGGGTGACGGCCTGAGGTGATGGCGAAGGCGGCGCTGTCATCTATAGTGGGGCGGGTGTGATTGTGCTGTGTAGCAAGTTCGGCAAGGGCGGTCATGACATCAAGGCCAGCAAGCGCCTGCGCGGTGAGCGAAAGCGCATCGGCTTTTTCGGTGATGCGGGTTACGAGGTCGTTAAAGATCTCTAGCTCTAAACTGAAGGCGGTGTCTTTCGCATTAATGATAGTGTTTTCTAGCTCGCGGAGTTCAGGCGAGGTATAACGCACCGCACCGGCCATGGTCTGGCGGTGGATGAAATAATCTGGCATTTTACTGGCGTGCTGCGCGGGGATTTCGATGTAAAAACCGATGACGTTATTGTCTTTGACTTTAAGGCTATCGACACCGGTCTCCACGCGATATTTATCGCGGAGCTCAGCTTTTGAGGTTTCACTTTGTTCGCGCGCGGTGCGGGCAGCATCAAGTTTTGGGTGGAAGCCGGGTTTGATAAAATTCCCATCCCGCACGTGGAACGGCACCTCATCTTGCAGCGCGTCGATGAGCGTGGTGAGGAGGGTGTCATACGTGCCGAGCTGCTGCATATAGGCACTGACGCCGGTGGGCATATCTTCTTTGCCGCAGAATTCGAGGATTTCAGAAATGGTGAGGGCGCCACGCAGGCCTTCACGCATCATCACCAGATCGCGCGGGGCGCCTCGGCCGAGATACAGCCGGGAGAGGGCGCGCTCGATATCTGGGATAATAGACAATGCTTCACGCAAATCACGGCGCAGCGTAGGATGGACGTGGAAAAACGCGACCATATCATGCCGCGTGGTGATGGCAGCAGGATCGATCAACGGCGCAGCGATATAGGCGGCCAAGAGGCGGCTGCCGGCTGCCGTGGTGGTTTTGTTGATGGTGTGCAGGAGGCTGCCTTTATATTCGCCGCTTAAGGTATGGGTGAGCTCGAGATTGCGGCGAGTAGCGGGGTCGATCGCCATGCTATGCCGCTGCTCCGCACGCTGAGGCGGCTCAAGATGTGGGATATTTCCCTTTTGGGTGAGCTCAATATATTCAAGCAGTGACCCACAGGCGCCGATTTCTGCGCGGTTAAATGTGCCGAAGGCATCAAGCGAGGCGACGTCATAAAATTGCTGGATCTTGCGTTCAGCTTTGATGGAATCAAAGAAGCTCGCAACATGGGGGGTGAGGATAGCACGCCAGGGTTGAAGCAGGCGTTTGAACTCGGAATGCTCCAGCAGGCGCTCCGGCAAAAGAAGCTCGCGCGGGTTAAGGCGGGCGAGTTCAGAAGCGAGGCTTTCTGGCATGATAGTGGAGGTGGTAAAACTACCGGTAGAGATATCAAGCCATGCGAGGGCGGTTTTACCCTCCGCTTGCGCGATGGCAGCAAGGTAGTTCGCCGTGCTGGGCTCAAGCAGCGTATCCTCGGTGATGGTGCCAGGAGTGATGATGCGCGTGACTTCACGACGCACGACGGATTTTGCCCCGCGCTTTTTGGCTTCTTCTGGGGGCTCCATCTGATCGCAGATCGCCACTTTGAAACCTTGTTTGATGAGTTTTTGCAGATAGCTTTCATGGCTGTGGGCCGGCACGCCGCACATCGGCACATCTTCACCAGCATGCTGGCCACGCTTGGTGAGCGCAATATCAAGGGCGGCGGCAGCCTCTTTGGCGTCATCGAAGAAGAGCTCGTAAAAATCTCCCATGCGGTAAAACAGGAGATAATCCCGGTGCGCCTCTTTAATAGCAAGGTATTGCTGCATCATCGGTGTAGCCTGAGCAGCAGGAGCTTTCTTCTGAGAAACAGGACGTGGCATCGTGTATGTTTTTGCTAGAGAAACGGTGTGTAGCCTAAGAAAAAGTGGCGGTGAACGCAATAGAGACTTTGACTAACATTTCTTTAGTTGGTAGAGTGGCCGCTCTTGACGCTGATAACCCGTTGTTAGGAATACATATATGGCTAAAGCTCCCCGCAAAAACGTTTCCTTCACCAAAGA
>JANQQO010000147.1 GCA_028289305.1 Rickettsiales bacterium
AAACCTCCGCTTTCGCGGGGGTGTTCGGAATGTTCACATATACCCTGATCTCTCTGCCTCTGCAAAAAGATCGGGCCAATGTTGCTTAAGATAAGACGCGAGTTTTTCGTGCTCATCTTCAACAAACCAGCCGCTGATTGCACAAAGAAGCCTTCCCAGGTTTTCGGCAGTCTGCGCTTTCATGAAATCTTCTCTTACATCATCAAGATGGGCAATTGCATTGCAGAACATGAAGGATAGTGCACTTTCTTTATACTGCAATGATCTTTTTTCTGTATGCTGCAATGATCTTTTTTCCTTAGTGACGTATGTGTGGGCGCATGCGTGTAAAACACCCCTTTTACAAGCTGAAAGACGGCTTATTATAATGGTTTCCCAGCCCAGCAACATAGTTTGCAACTTGCTCAATGGCTCTGACATAATCCATTCCTTTCAGAAGTTTCCTTCCATAATCCCAAGCCAGACCGTCTGGCATTTAAGGGTTAATCAACCGTTCCTTTAGAACAAAAAGATTCCGAAGAACCAATTTATATTTTATATATATCATAATATATCTATTGTGTAAAGGAAAAACTTTACTTTTTTATATTTTTTATATAATAATGGGTGAAAAGGTTTTTTTATGATTACCGTAGAGCAAATTAAGGCCGCAAGAGCGCTTCTGAACTGGAATCAGGAGGAATTGGCCCATGCATCGGGCATTTCCTTGCCTGCGGTGCGTAATATTGAGCGGCGCAGCAATAAACCGCGCGTGGAGACAATGGAGGCCTTAGAAAACGCCATACATCACGCCGGAATCGATTTTATCGATGAGGTAGGGGTGAAACTGCGCGGCAATGAATTTAAGGTGCAGATATTTGAGGGAAAAGACAGCCTCTATCGTCTGCTGGGCGATATATTTGATACGCTCGTCTCCTCTAAAGAAGAGCTTCTTGTTGCGGGCGTCAGCGAAGAAGAGCACCAAAAAGAAGGTGGCGATAAGTTCTTAAAACTCATCCGAAAACGCTCTGAGCAAGGCATTCCGTGTAAATTATTGGCACTAGAGGGCGATACGAACCTCATCGACCCAGAATCGCCCATGCGTGAATATCGCTGGGTGTCTGAGGAAATATTCAGCCTGGTCCCATATTATATTTATGGCGATAAATATGCCATTGTGCTCTGGGGCGAGCCGCAGCGCGTGATGTTAATAGAGAATCGAGCGATCGCAGAAACATACCGCCGGCAATTTTATGCCATATGGGATAAAGCCACCCCCACCCACGGCTGAGTTGCGCATAGCAGACACTCCACTAAATTTTCCAAGTGACATAATATGACGATATGGTGTATATAATATATACATCATGCAAAACATCTTCGGCTGTTATGAAAAACACCATACTTACTTCAAGCAAGAACTGGGTGCGCGCCCACTGCACAAAAGAAGCCATCCGCCCTTTTATCGTTGTAGCAATAATGGGTGCGGTGCTCGGCTACGCAGCCCATTCCTATATTGCTACTGAGGAGGAGGATCATCCACGCTCACGCCGCTCGAACACTTTTGCGAGGGATATTAACGACGATGATATGCCAGATGCCTTTTTTCATTATAAAGACACTACGTCCGTCTGGCCGCTTTTATATGAAGAGGATAAAAACTTTGACGGGAATTTTGATCTTATCATTCATTATAATTCGCTTGGGAATACAGAATTTAGAGAGGAGGATGTAAATTTTGACGGGAAGGTTGACGCAGTAATGCGATATAACGCGTACGATCAGCGGGAATCAGAAAAAGCAGATTATGATTTTGATGGCTATGTTGAAACACATATCACATTTCACAATGATCTTATCGTACAAAGAGATATCGATATTGATGGTGATAAAAAGCGCGATTTTTCTGATATATTTGAGCATGGCCAGCTGGTGCGCCGGCATTTTTATGCCCCTAATACAGATGCATTAGTAAAAACCAATCACTATAAAAATACCCACCTCATTTCCGCTGAGGTTGATACAGATGGGGATGGTTTTTTTGATACACGCCGTAATTATGACCGCTATGAAGAGGTTATAGGAACAAAGAAAAGTGGTTCTTGAGCGCGCAGCATAAGCCACCCCCACCCACGGCTAGAGCCATCTCCTAATACGCTTTTACTGGCGAGGCGAAGCCTTGCGGTTTTAAAGCAAGGAGCGAGCAGGAGAGTTTTTGCACGATATTTTCCGCGGTATTGCCAATGATAAACCCTGGAATGCCCGTCCGCGCCACTGTTCCCATCACCAAGATATTGATATCATTATCGTTAACAAAGGATGGGATGAGCGTGTCCGCCTTTCCTCGCAGATGATATATCTGACAGGCCCCAGAAATATCTGCTGCAGCAATCAATTTCTCTAGTTTTGCGTGGTGCTCTGTGCGCGTTCTAAGAAGGGCATCTTCAATCATATCATCGGAGACTTTTAACCAGACATTGCCACGCAGATATTCTTCAAACTCATAATCCCAGCAAGAAACAATTTCCAGCGTGCTGTTACAGCTATCTGCGAGTGAGCGCGCAAGTTGTAACATGCGCTTGGACAATTCATCTGCAATGGGCTCTTGGCTTTCGGGATCAATAGCAACCGCGACTTTTATATCCTTGCGCGAATGCATGATAGGCCGACATAGCCACACAGGGCAGGGGCATTTGCGCAACAGGTCCATATCAAGGGCTTTAAGACCCTCGCCATTTTTGCGTCCGGGCGCCTCCTTAATAACCAGATCATGCGCGCCTTGTAGCACTTGCTGAATGATGCATATAGAGGGAGTTTTACTGTATTCCAGTGCAATAGAGACATCAACATCTTCCCCGCCAGGCGTGAGTGCATCTTTAGCGAGGCGAACAGATTCTTCCACCTGTTCAATAAGTAAACTATGATATTTCTCCTTATACTCTTCCATTTCTTTCGGAAATTCTGGAGAAACCAACAATATCTTAAGCACCGCCTTATTATTACGTGCCAAACTTAGCGCCTGTTTTAAGCCTTCTACTTCATTAGTGGCACCCTGGGTAACGTAAAGTATGTTATGGTAATCATGCATATTGTATAACAATCTCCTTAAGATAAATTTTTCTTTGTATGACCAGCAAATTCACGTATAAAAGCCTTTTGCTAAGCGGTTTATTATAGAAATAGATCTAGCTGAAGTAAATATAAATAGGTATAAATAAAGGTAACTGACTATAAATAAGGCACATTAAGCGATGTTAAGTGCACCTTTTATGACCATTCAAGAGGTAGCTGATTTGCTCAAAGTCAGTACTGCTACCGTGCGCACGTGGATTAAGAATGAAGAGCTCCGTGCAGTGAAGTTGGAGCGAGAATTCCGTATTGCGAAGGTCGATTTACAGCGATTTGTCGATGCGCGCGCCACCACGGATCTGCCGTCATCCCATCACATAAAGCAATCGTGAGACCATTGTAGCAACGCCTGGCGTTGTTTGGGGCGGCAAGTGAGGTCGCCCGGTGTGCAATTCGCCTTAATCTGCCCGGCATGCCGGGAAAATGCCCGCCAGCGCTTTATTTGCGCCTCATCCACCTCCGTTATGCGTCGCCCCAGGTAATAGCGGCAATACCACTGAAACCACCCGCGCGGATCCGGGCCAATAATCCACCCCTTTTCCCGCCACACGGCAAGCGGCTGGCGGCTTTTAATCTTAAAGTAATTTATACTCGGATCAGCAATATCGCTAATGCGCGCCTTCGCAAACCACGCTTTCGGCAGTTCCTCCCGGCAATCATTGCAATATTTTCCTTCAAAAACTCCCATCTCCAGCATGTCTTGCGGAGAAAAACACGGTTTGAAACCATCTGCAAAATCTTCCCCCATCGGCGCCTCTAAAACATAAGAGTAGCCCTTTTGCATGAGGTCATTAACGTGTATGATATCTCCAATATCCGGCATATAACGGGCTTTCGACTAGTTTTTTTTAGAACATGTACACGGCACGCGCATAACAACACTATCAAAAAACGATCCCGAATCATTATCACGCACATGCTGCACACGCTACACACAAAAGCACATCACCCACACACCGTCCTCATAACACTCCTTCTGGGCGTTGGCCTCTTTTGTGGCGTGATCTTTTACAATGCTTGGGTGGTGGAAGATGCGTA
>JANQQO010000151.1 GCA_028289305.1 Rickettsiales bacterium
CCGCTTTTTGCGCCAGCTTCTTCTTAATCTGGCGTTTTAGCTTAGCGGCACCGTCGGTCAGCTTGCTATCCGGCGTCTTCAGCAAGAATGGATCCAGCCCACCGTTATGGTCGATCGAGCGCAGGGTGCTCATCGCCACACTCAGGCTCACAGGCTTGCCTAGTGCTTCGCTAATCAAGGAAACAGACTGAATATTCGGCAAGAAGCGACGGCGTGTTTTGCGCTGTGAGTGCGAAACATTATTGCCGGCGAGCACGCCTTTCCCTGTCAAGTCACACCGTTTTGCCATGGCCTTACTCCTTACAACTACCCGTGTTAGCTTGCCTATTTTTGCGGAGTGTGAATGATCCGCATGTGGCCGTGAACGCATATGCACGCGTCCGATGGGCGCGGAAGGTACTCAAAATCATGCATAAGGTCAAGGAGAAAAGGCACACCCTGCCTACTTTTTTGCATCCACCCCTATCGCCTCGGAAATATGCGTAAATCCATCGCCTGTGAGTAAGTCAACCAGTTCTTGGTTGATACGGGTGACCACATCAAACCCCTCATAAATGAGCGCGGTATAAAGCTGCACTAGTGACGCGCCGGCGCGAATCTTCTGATACGCCTCCTGCACGGTAAACACACCGCCTACACCAATCAGCGGCAACGCACCCTGCGTCAGGCGATACATCTGCTGCAACACAGCGGTGGAAGGAGCAAAGAGCGGCTTCCCGCTTAAGCCCCCTTGTTCATTAGCGCGCGTGTTTTGCAGGTGTTCGCGATGGCCTATGGTAGTATTCCCCACAATCAACCCATCTACCTGGTGCTGCAGCACTACCTCAGCAATCGCTGCTTGCTCTTCTGCTGTTACATCCGGGGCGATTTTGACCAGGAGCGGTGGTGCCGGCCCGCGATCGTGCAGAGATTCCATCGTGTTTTGAATCTTCTCTAGCAATTCCGCTAAGGCATTGCTTTTCTGCAATTCTCTAAGGCCTGGTGTGTTGGGTGAAGAAATATTCACCGTCACATAATCCGCCACCGCATAAACCTTTTCCAGCAAAGCGCAATAATCCTCCGCCGCGTCTTCGGTATCTTTATTTTTACCAATATTAATGCCCAGAACAACGGGTGAGCCTATATTCCGGTTCTTCCAGCGCTGGAAGTTTTTCAAAAATGCCTCAATGCCCACATTGTTAAACCCGCAGCGATTAATAATCGCCTGATCCTCCATAAGCCTGAACAGGCGCGGCCTTGCGTTGCCTGATTGGGGTTTGGGCGTTACCGTGCCAAGTTCCAAGAACCCAAAGCCCTGGCGCGCAAGTCCCTGTAACGCCTCGGCATTTTTATCAAACCCGGCTGCCAGGCCAATCGGGCTGGTAAAGCTGAGACCCCAGAGCTGTTGTCGCAACGCAGGTGCATCACAATCAGGCTGTGCTGGCACCCAGCCGCGCTTTAGCGCACGGATCACCAGATCATGCGCCGCCTCTTCTGGCAGTTTATGCAGTATATGTGTGGCAAATCGGTTTATCGACATGACGCTATAAGACAACTCCAACAGCGGTTATACACAACATATAGAAAGTTTTATCCTTTGCATACATAGATATTGAATTTTTAGCTGTAAAAATATTTTTAGCGGTATATAGTGGCCCTAACCATTGTTGGGAATGTGGTGTGTACATGATATATAGGTTTTCGTCTTTTTTTACAAAAGGCTGTCATTGGTCGTTTTGTCGTATATTGTGCCTCGCCTTGGCGATATTTGTCGCCTATCCTTCTTTCGTAACAGCAGCAGAATTCACCGTGATGCCCGCTGGTAACGCGCGGCAGAATGAGGTCGTCTTCCGCTCCAATGACGTTATACGCCAAGAACGCCAGGTCATACAGAAAAAAGCACGGCAAAAGCCTAGCTCAGCCCAAGGAGTGCGCTACCGTCCTTTAGAGAATGATCCCCGCCTGGATCCGCTCGATAATGGCTATGAAAACTGGCTGCAGGGCGTGCGCGGCGATGAGACCCCGCCGGAAGAGATCGATCCCATCTATGAAGCCTATATCAAAAACATCAGCCCTATCTTATTTTCTCTAGGCGAGAAGCGCCTTTCTGATGAAACCCGCGATGTACTGCAAAGCATTCCCGCTGACCAATTTAAATCGATCGTGCGGCCCTTTGAGCCTAAAAACCCTGTCGATATTGCCCATGGAGACCTCATTGACCCATTCCCAACACCCAATGAAAATGTCGATGAGACAATTGGTGAAGATGCTGGCTTGCGTATTGCCGTGTCAGAAACCGATACCCAGCTCGCACGCACGCTAGAAATGGGCTATGACGCCCTGCTTTCTGGGCAAATTGCTGGGGCCATATCGCTCTATAAACGCGTATTGGATCAGGAGCCGGAGAATACACAAGCCCTGTTCGGCCTTGCCACCAGCTATCACCGCGGTGGTCAGCTAGAAGAAGCGCGAGAGGTGTATATCCAGCTCTTAAGCTACGATCCGAATAATTGGCCGGCGATGAATAACTTTTTGGTACTAGCCGGAGAAGAAGCACCAGAGGATGCGCTTAAAGAGCTTAAAAAACTCGAGCAAATCAACCCAGAATTCAGTCCCATAGCCGCACAGATCGGCATGATCTATGTACAACAAGGCGAATTGGAAGATGGGATAAAATATCTAACAAGGGCTGTCATTTTGTCTCCAGATAATTTATCATATAGGTACAATTTAGCGGTAGTATTAGACCATGTGGGATATAAAAAGCAGGCAGCTCGGTTATATAGACAATTATTGGAGGCGAACACAAAAGGCCAAGAATTGCCTGAATCCAGGCAGACCATCCAAGAGCGCCTTGCTTATATCTCCTCGCGCCGGCTCATTCGTTAACACACAGGCGTAGTGACGTTATGGAGATCACGGAATTACTGATCCATACCAAGAAGAATAACTCTTCTGACTTGCATCTAGCCTCAATGCACCCGCCGGTGATGCGCATTCACGGCGAAATGTTGCCGTTGAAAACTGATAAGCTCACGCCTGATGACGTGAAATCACTGCTCTATGCGGTGATGACGGAAAATCAGCGCGCTGATTATGAACGCGATATGGAGCTCGATTTTGCAATCCAGTTTGGTGATGATCTCCGTTTCCGTGTTAATGCGTTTAATACGATCAGCGGCCCTTCTGCCGTATTCCGGAATATTCCCACCAAAGTATTGACCCTCGAAGAGCTTAATATGCCAGAGGTGCTCAAGAAGATGTCGATGCTTAAAAAGGGACTCATCTTGGTGACGGGCCCAACGGGTAGTGGAAAGAGTACTACACTGGCTGCTATGGTCGATCACGTGAACTCTAATTCTGCAAAACATATTCTCACCGTGGAAGACCCTGTGGAATTTGTCCACAAATCGAAGAAGAGTCTCGTGAACCAGCGCGAGCTAGGCAGCAATACTGTCTCGTTCTCCCGGGCGCTGAAGAGCGCGCTGCGTGAAGATCCTGATGTTATTCTCGTTGGTGAGTTGCGTGACCTTGAAACGATTCAGCTCGCACTCACCGCCGCAGAAACTGGGCACTTGGTGATGGGCACCCTCCACACCAGCTCGGCGGCGAAAACTATTGACCGTATCATTGACGTGTTCCCTGGTGCAGATAAAGCACTCATCCGTTCCATGTTGGCCGGCTCGCTGGAAGGAGTGATCGCACAGACCCTGCTTAAAACCAGTGATAACAAAGGCCGTGTTGCCGCATTAGAAATTTTGATTGGCACACCGGCAGTGCGTAACTTGGTGCGTGAGGGCAAGGTGCCACAGATTTATTCCTTGCTGCAGATTGGCTCCAAAATGGGCATGCGTACGATGAAAGACAGCGTCTATGCGTTGCTGGAGAAAGGCGTGATTACCAATGAGGTGGCCAAATCCACGCTCAACATGACAGAGGAAAATCAAAAAACCCAAGAAAAAGGCCCTGGCGCAGGGAAGGAACCTGCCGCCGCAGGCGCAGCAAATCAGGGAGATTTTTAATACATGGAGTCGTTAGAGCCCTATTTGAAAGAAATGATCCGGCAGGATGCTTCGGATTTATATCTCACCGTTGGTTCCTCACCGAGCCTACGCGTGGATGACAAAATCTATTCACTAGAAAAGCCGCCGCTAGAGCAAACAGATATTGATATCGTGATTGCCGATGTGCTCACCGATGAGCAGCGCTATGAGTTTGAATCAAACCTGGAGCTCAACATCGCACTGATATCAGAGGCAGGAGAGCGCTTCCGTGCTAATTTCTTCCGCCAGCAGCACCATACCGGCATGGTGATCCGGCGCATTAAAACCGAAATCCCTACGGTGGAATCACTCAATCTACCGAAAGTATATCAAGATATCATCATGGAGCGCCGCGGGCTCGTATTGCTGGTGGGATCAGTCGGCTCGGGTAAATCCACCTCGCTTTCAGCTATGCTCGAGCATCGCAACATGAATGGGTCAGGGCACATCATTACCATCGAGGACCCTATTGAGTTTGTGCATGATCATAGCGGCTGTATCTTCACCCAGCGTGAGATCGGTATTGATACCTATTCCTACGGCATTGCCCTCAAAAACGCCCTGCGGCAAAGTCCGGATGTCATTGTGATTGGGGAGATTCGTGATCGGGAAACCATGGAGAATGCGCTGCTATTCTGTGAAACTGGTCATCTCTGCTTGGCAACCCTACACGCGAATAATTCGAATCAGGCGATTGAGCGCATTATGAATCTATTCCCTGAAGAGGCGCAGAAACAGGCGCTGATCACTCTGTCTCAGAACCTCAAAGCCATCTTTTCCCAGCGTTTGGTGGAAAATCTCGAAGGGGGCCGGTCTGTAGCGGTGGAAGTCCTCCTAAACCAGGCATTGGTACGGCAGTTTATCGAAGAGGGACAAATCAAAGAAATTAAAGAAGTGATGGAAAAGAGCCGTGACCAAGGTATGCAGACCTTTGATCAGTGCCTGTTAGATCTCATCAACGCCGGCATCATCTCTGCGGAAATAGGGCTACGTGAGGCCGATAACCCCAGCAATCTACGCCTGAAGATTAACCAGAAGCGGGTGGGTGAAGTGGATTTATCGGATTCTTATGAGACAGACAGAGAGCTGCCAAACCCGATCGATACCGAACAAAACTTCTAAGCCGGTCTCGTTACTCGCCAATCGCCTTTAAGAATGCGCGCTCCAGCGATTGCTGCTTATACTTCTTCTTAAACGCATTCGGCGTGCCGGAGAACAATATCTGCCGATTATGGATCACCGCAATATCATTACAGATTTCATCAATATCAGAAAGAATATGCGAGCTGAAGAAAATGGTGCGGCCATTTTTCGCGTAGTTCAGCAGATTTTCTTTCAGCAAAATGCGTGCCCGCGGGTCTAGCCCACTCATCGGCTCATCCAGAATCAGCAATGGCGCTTCTGTCAGCAAGCCAGAGAGCAGCCCCAGCTTCTGCGTCATACCTTTGGAATATTTCGTAATCTTCAAATCCAGTGCTGCTGGGTCTAAATGCAGCATATCGGCATATTCCTCCGCCTTCTTCATATCAAGCTTCATCTTGTAGTAAGAAAGCGAGAGGGAGAGGAATTCTTTGCCTTTCAAGAAAGGAGAAGGCTGAAACTTTTCTGGCAAATACGCGATCTTCTTCCGCGTGCTGATCTTTTCAATATCACTGCCGAAGATTTTTACCGAGCCGGCATCCTGCTCTAACAGGCCAAGAATAATCTTAATAATGGTGGTTTTTCCCACCCCGTTTAAGCCAATCAGGCCAAAAATCTCACCCTCTTTGATCGACAGCGAGAACCCATCCAGCACCTCCTTCGGCCCGAATGATTTATATACCGTATCAATATCCAGTGGTAAAAGCTTCGCGCTTGCTTTCGCCATATTTCACCCTTTTCTTTGCAGTTAATACCATTAATTTTCGAAGTCAAACACAATTTGTTCCAACTCGTCTGGCTGCTGCCCTGGCACACCACCGCCATTTTCTGGCACCACCAATTGTGTGCTCATCACAAACCCCTCTGCCACTTCTAATGTATGCGATACAAAGGTTTGATTAAGCCCAACGCGGAACAATACATTCTTCGCAATATTATCCACCAAGATATTACCATCTGCGGATTTATACGCCCAGTCATATGCATCTGGGTCGAACTCTTCTTCACTTTCAGTAAAGTCAATACTCTCCCCTTCTTCTGCTTTCTCGGCCTCTAAGGCAATACGCTCTTCTTCAATCACCTGCTCAAGTTGTGACGTCAATTCAGAGGAATCCAACTCTATCGCCGGCACCTCTTCCTCCAATAAAGGCAGCTCAAGCTCTGCCAACTCTGCTATATCTTCCTCTCCTTCAGGAGCACCCTCCAGCCCAGCAAATTCTGTCTCCTCTCCTTCAGATAATGTCTTATTGAGTGCATTGCGCAATAGCGTGATATCTTCTTCAAAAATGGTAATCGATGAGGCAGAGATATCAATGCCGCCCGATGCGTTATCCCCTTCTTCTGTTTCCTGCAATCCGGCAAGCAGGCGCCGCTCTTCTGCTGTCATGCCGCGTAATGCAGGGTCTGTGAGCTCCGTGATTTGCTCCTCTGAGAGCGGCACACCTAGCTCCGTTGAAATATTGCTGTAGGAGATAGGGATCACCTTTTCTCGCCACCCAGGAGACATGAAATCCAGGTCTTTTGGCTCCCATAAAAGATCCACAAAATCCTCTTCTACCCGTACGACGTTCAGCGTATTAAGTCGGCGGCCATGACGAATCCGCCGATTGTTCAGCCAAATCGTCCAGTTCGCATCCTCATAAAACAATACGGAGTTTAGATAAAACGCGGGTGCCACCTGCGGCAGCTCCTCTGCCGGGGCATCAGCAATTTGCAGCCTACTATCCAGACCGATCTGGAATCCGTCTAAATCATAAATAATGCCGCTCTCATCCACTCGGCCAATTAATTTATTATCTAAATCGAAGACCTGCATATCGGGTGTGATGTACCCAATAATATTCCCTGTACTATCAAGCAGGTTACCTTCCGCATCTACCGAATACAGCTCGGCTGTCCGCTGGTCATCAATCTGACCAGGCTGCTGACGATAATTACTCATGGTTTTATAGAGCTGGTCCACCCGGGTTTTGTTGAACATGACCGAATCCTGCCATGGCAGTTTGTCAAAATTATAGCCGGTGAATGTCTCATCATTGTCATCCCCAACGCGGTTAAAGGAAAACACATCAGACAAAGCGCCTTCGATATCAAGTGTAGGATCACCTGCGGAAGGGCTAAGCTGGCCTAACGCAATTAGATCTTGATACATCTGGTTATAATGTCGCCCCACAATAAGCTCAGCCGAAATCACCAACACAAAGATGGTGATAAAGTTCAACAGATAATATCTCGCCGAATAGTACATTTACGTATTCTGCTCTTTCTCTTCCGGTTTGGCTCTGAGCGTCCACCAATTAAACACCACCGTGCCTTCCACCAAATAGGGTAATTCATCTTCCCGTGCCTGGATGGAGCTAATTACTTCCGGCGTAATCGCCCCAATACGCTTCAGCCCTACATTGCTGATCGTTGCATAGCCGGGTAGTTCGCGGATTAACGCATAGCAGAACGACATCGCCAACTCATCAGTTAGCGCCTCAAAAGAAATCGTAATCTGGTTCCTATACACGAGCACATGTTCGGTTTTGAGTTCTTTCGTCGCATCTTCAATCGGCGACAGGTTGGTATCCTTCATGCTCAGCTTATAGCGACTCTTCAGACTATCTAAGATAGGCCGAATATCCCGCACGCGCTGCGGCGCTAAATGCAGATTGGTGCTCGGCAGGCGCTGGCGCGGCAATGTTTTATAGATCTCCAGCGATTCAACAATCAGCTGGTTGCGATTTTCCGCATTGCTAGTCGCCTGCACAATACGGTTAGACTCATTCTTGATGCCGCTTAGCTGCTTTTCTAAGCCCTCCTTTTCTCCAGATACATAAAGGAAGATGGCCACAAGAACACCAATAATGCCCGCAAGGATACCACCCTCACGAATAAACTGCTTTTTTATGGCACTAATACGCATAACTATCCTCGCCTACGTCCTGATCGTCCGCCGCCGCCTGCGCCGGGTTTCGGCCCCTTAATGCCGATCTCCAGAGTAAGAATCTCATCCTCCACCGTCGTAGCACCAAGATCGATGTTGATTTCCGACTGGTCCTCGCCCGGCAGACCAGATAGCGTTACCTCATAGCCCTCAAATTCCTGACGAATATCCTCGTTAAAATCATCGATATCCTCGAGCAAGCGATCCAAGCTACCCGACGTGTTTAAAAACAACGCCTTCAGCTGCGCATCCACCGTGCTAGACGCGCTGAAATCCTCCTCAATATCCATTGTGACATCTTCAACATTGATATTCACGCCCTTCACGCGGGCAAATTTGCTTAAGAAGTTGAAGGGAAGAAACGATTCCTCGGTCAGCTTAGCGTTCAAGCGCACCACATCCACCACCGTATCGCCATCTGGGGGCAGCTCAGCCCGCGCCGCATTTTTGCTATCCAAATCCTGTTGTGCGCGTTGCTTTTGCTGCAAGGCTTGATCTACCTTTTCCTGCATCGCAAAAATACCAAATATATTCACAACACTCATCAAGATGATGGCAGGAATCGCCGCAAACGCCGCCAAATAAGAAAAGCGCTGTGCCATGGCGAGCTGATCCAGCTTTTTAGTATAAGGCGTATTGAGCTTGAGATTCTTCTGTTTACTTGCCACAAAATTCGTGGCAAAAACCACATCACCAAACCGATCGCTCTTCTCTGCCGCATTGCTGAGCTTCAGCTGTGTTGCTACATCAAACGGAGTGAGCACGCTGATATTGCGTGCCTGTAATGAGCTGAGCTCCAACACCGCCTTCACTTCCTCTGATGCAATGATGTAGATATCCAGCTCGCTATTATCCGAAAAACCCAGCCGGCGAATATATTCCACCGTGTTCAGGGTTTCCTGCTCGATATTTCCTGCAATCACATCTGGCGCCAGCCCACCAATAGGTTGGGCAATACGTGTGAATAATACCTTATTATTTTTAAATACAATCTGGCGGAAACCACCCACCCGGTTATGGCTTACGAGCACCTGCCATGGCGGTTGTTTTTCACCCTTAGGCAGGTTGGTCGCAGACAGTTTTTTCAAGAAACCTTCTGCTTCAATCGGCAACAGATAAATACCGCCAAAGGGATTGGGTGCTTCCACCACCGCCTCAATCCAATCAGAAAATGGTGGGATGTTGTTGACCGAAACAAACAGATAGTTCCAATCCTTCCGGCCAGATTTTTCGCGATATAGCTTAATAGCTGCCTTGATATCCTGCTCGGCAAAATCTTTTTCCAGCCGCCGTGCCACCAATTTGCCAATATTAAGCGGGCTCACCGGTGGCAGCGTATGTTGCAAATAAGCCTGATCCAACACATCGACCAAAATATACACCGGGATGGTTGGGTTAGACGCTAATGTTTTAGCAAGGTCGGGCGAGGTCGGCGCATTGGCAAATAGCCGCAGCTCTAGCTTTGCACCATTGATTAATGTGAGAATTGCCCCCTCATCGCCCACAGAAAGCACAAAGCGACGTTTTTCAAGAGGGAGTATCGTTTTTAGATTCACGCGCGCTAGAACTCCATTTGCTCAAAGCTGCCGTATAATGGGCCAAATACCGCAGCAGTAATCCAGAACATAATCGCACCCAGCACAATGGTCAGTGCTGGCTGGATAACTCCAACAATTGCCTCCACAGAGTCATTCACTTCCCGGTCATAGAAGAAATTAATGTTTTCCAACGCATCTTCCATATTACCGCTTTCTTCCCCCACCTTGAACATACGCAACACCAAGCTTGGGAATTTTTCTGTTGCTGTCAGAGAAAGGGTGAGTGAATTTCCTTCTGCCACGCTCTGCCGTACATTCTGCACTGCTTCAGCAACAATGCGGTTACCCACCACGCTATGCGCTGTTTTTAGGCATTCTAACACTTCAATCCCACTCACAAAGGTCACAGAAAAGAAGCGTGAAAACCGTGCGAGGTTACTTTTCAGGATCACCGGGCCAATATATGGCACGGAGAGCATAATCCTATCCATCACATATGCGAATTTTTCTGACGTACGATAGGCCACGTTAATGCCAACGATGAATAAAACAGGAAACCCAAAAATGAGATACCAATAATCGGTGAATGCTTCCGATGTGGCGATCAGTGCACGCGTATGAATCGGCAAGTCAAAGCCTTGTGACGTCAAGAAATCGCTCAATTGCGGCACCACGAATAACATCATCATGGTGATCACACCTGCCATTAAGAACATCAACGCAATCGGGTAACGTAGCGCCTTTTTCACCTTGCGCCGCAGCTCATCATTCCACTTCAAGTGATTCGCCAAATGCCGAAACGCATCCGCCACCTGGCCGGTTTCCTCACCGGCACGCACCAGACCAACAAACACATTCCCAAACACTTTTGGATATTTATCCAGCGCTTGCGACAGCATTTCCCCGCCCTTCACCTGCTCATAAATATCTGCGATCAGATCACGCAACTTGGGGGAATCTGTCGTGTCACGCAAATCTGCCAACGAATCAAGCAGTGGTACACCGGCTTTATCCAGCTGCTCAATATGAATACAGAACACAATCAGATCGCGCGTTTTGATGCCACCACTAAAAAGCCCACCCTTAGAAGCCTTCTGCAGCTTGAAATCAATCATATCCATGCCGAGGCCGTCGAGGCGCTCTTCGAGATCAATCTCGTTCACCGCGGCAATCTTCCCGCGCACCGTTTCCCCTGTTTGATTAATAGCGACGTAGCTATAGGTGGGCATCTACAGTCTCTCCGTCATGTCGATAGTGCGAATCAGCTCATCCAGGTCAATGATGCCATCCAATACTTTTTGGATACCGTCTTCCACCATCGTTTTAAACCCACGAGTAGCTGCGTGTTCCAGCATCTTCATACGCGTTGACCCCACTGCGATCAACTCGTCCAGCTCTTTATCCACCGGCAATACTTCTGAGATCGCAATACGGCCTTTATAGCCAGTATGCGAGCAGATATCGCAGCCCACATGGAAGTTCAGCACCGGTGGAGGATTGCTCTCCACACCCAGAATTCGGCACTCTTCCTCCGTGGCCGGGCGCGACTCAGCACATTCGGTACACAGCTTACGCCCCAAACGTTGAGCTACCACGCAAATCACCGCACCCGCGAGTAGTGAGGGTTTCAGGCCGATATCCACCAAGCGCGGAATTGCGCCCAGCGCATCATTCGTG
>JANQQO010000157.1 GCA_028289305.1 Rickettsiales bacterium
GCCCGCCGTTTTGCAATATCGCCTTCCGCCTCTTCCGGATACGTATCTAGCAAAAATTCAGAAATCACCAGCGCTAACACGCTATCACCGAGCAATTCCAGCCGCTCATAATTCCCATGCACCGCCGCGGTGCCCAAGCTCGGATGCGATAGCGCCTGCTCCAACAGCGCCGTATTGGCAAATGCATGCCCAAGCCGTTCCTGAAGCGCCTGCAGCGTCACGATAGCCCCACTTTTTTCAAAAACCGGTCGCCGCGCAGGCTGCCAATCCACTCCCACACCCGCCAAAACGGCTTTTCGGACGAGAAAAATACCACTTCCGCACGCCCCACCAGATTTTTCTCCGGCACATAGCCCACCAGCTCTAACACCCGGCTATCCTGCGAATTATCGCGATTATCCCCCATGAAGAAATAATGCCCCTCTGGCACGTAATACGGGCCTACATTATCCAGCGCATTATTCCCCTGATCGAGCACATGATACGACACCCCATTGGAAAGCGTCTCTTTATAGCGCGGAATCGTATACGGCTCGCCGTATTTATTATAATCGATAAAATCCTCCACCTTCTCGCGCAGCACGGGCTCTCCGTTTAGAAACAACACCCCGTCTTTCACTGCCACCGCATCTCCCGGCAGGCCAACCAAGCGCTTGATGTAATCCACCCGCGGATTGGTCGGCAGGCGAAACACAATCACATCGCCCCGCTCAGGCGGCGTCTTCCACACCCGCCCCTCAAACAGATCCGGCGAGAGCGGGAAGGAATAGCGGCTATAGCCGTAAGAAAATTTTGAGACAAAAATATAATCGCCGATCAGCAGCGTCGATTTCATCGAGCCAGAAGGAATATGAAATGGGCTATATAAAAACGTGCGCAACACCAGCGGCAGCAAGATGCATACCGTCAATAAAAACGTCCAACTCTCATAAAAACGCGCATGTCCGCGCTGTTCCTTGCTCATACAGCAGAAATCCTGGATGGTCAAAAGAGCCTATATACCAGGTTTATTGGGGAAAGCAAACGCCGCATTCCGCTGTTAAGAGGACGTGCACGGCTAATATCCTAAAACGCTGTCACTTTAGGCTGATATTAGGAGTTCGAGGCGAGGAACACACGCGTATGAGTAATACGTATCGTGTGACGAGACCGAAGGACGACGACATAATAGGCGTCGTGTAGCCACTTAGCTTAGTTCGCTCATTTCCATGTGCTTGACCCCCGCCGTCAGTGTCGCGAGCAAGGAATAATGCTGCGGGAGGATCTTGTTCATGAAGAAGCGCGCGGTTTCGAGTTTTTGCGTGTAGAATGCCGCATCATCCGTGCCTTCATCGAGCTTCTTCAGCGCGATCAGCGCGGTTTTTGCCCAGATATGCCCCATTACCACATGGCCAAACATGCGCAAATATTCCACCGAGGCGCCCGCCGCCTCATCCGGGTTACCGAGCCCCTTCTGGCCAATCCACAAACTCGCCTGCTGCAGCGAACTCACCCCTTTATAGAGCGGCTTGGTGAACTCCGCCATTTTCGGATCATCCCGATGCTCGGCGATAAACGCCGTCACCGGGTGGAAGAAGCGCCGGAGATAGCGCCCCATATGCGCGGGCAGCTTGCGCCCCACCAGATCGAGCGCCTGAATCCCGTTCGCGCCTTCATAAATCTGTGCAATCCGCGCATCGCGCACATATTGCTCCATGCCATATTCACGAATATAGCCATAGCCGCCAAATACCTGCTGCGCGGTGATCGCCATCTCCGTACCACCATCCGTCAAATACGCCTTTAGAATCGGCGTAATCAGCTGCACGAAATCATCCGCCTCCTGCTCCTGTTCTTTATCCTCGGTGCGCTTGGCGATATCAGCATTGAGTGCGGTCCACATCACCAGCGCCCGCGCGCCTTCCACAAAAGAGCGTATCGTCAGCAGCATGCGCCGTATATCCGGGTGAACAAAAAGCGGGTCTGCTGCTTTATCTGGGTAAGCCGGCCCGCCTTTTAGGCGCCGCCCCTGCAGCCGCTCCTGCGCATAGGCATAGGCATTCTGATACGCTACCTCGGCCAGGCCCAGCCCCTGCACGCCCACATAAATCCGCGCTTCGTTCATCATGGTGAACATCGCTTTTAAGCCACGATGCGGCTCGCCCACCAGCCAACCGGTCGCCCCTTCGTAATTCATCACGCAGGTCGGCGAGGCGTGAATCCCCATTTTCTCCTCAATGCTGCTACACACCACCGCGTTGCGCTCGCCTGCGGAGCCATTTTCGGTCGGCAGGAATTTCGGCACTAAAAACAGACTAATCCCGCGCGTACCTTTGGGTGCATCCGGCAGGCGCGCGAGCACCAGGTGAATGATATTCTCCGCCGCATCATGCTCGCCCTCGGAGGTAAAAATCTTATTCCCGGTAATGCGATAGCTGCCATCCTTCGCCG
>JANQQO010000192.1 GCA_028289305.1 Rickettsiales bacterium
CGTCACCGCGGCCACATTCTGTGTTTTTAATTCCGTTCCCTGCGTGCTAATGCCCAAGCGCTCCAAGAATGACGCCAGGCTTTTTTCCGTAAACACCGAGTTATTCAGCTTATCGCCCGTACCGTTCAGCCCCACCACCAGGCCATAGCCAATCAGCATATTTTCGCGAATCCCCTCCACCGTCACAATATCCTTAATGCGCGAGGAGGCGTGTGCGCGCTCCACTCCGGTAAACATCACCGCCATCAGCAACGCCAGACCCACAAGCAGCAGCACTATATAGCTCACCAATTTCCACGCCGTTTTTGAGCCCATGCAAAACGCCCAAAACACCCAGTCTAGTTTATGTATATCGCGTGTCGTCATTGTATTACCTACTAAAACCATGTCATACCGCGCATCATGCCTTGCGGTCCCTTACTCATGGCGAATTCTGTGCCAAGTGCTCATATCACGATTTTATGATTGTATATCAGTAGGATAATCCACAACCCCGCGCCGCGCCTGCTCCCCGCCTTCACCCCCGCCAGGCAATCTTTTCACCCCCACCCGGCAGTTTTTTCCTAGGTCTAAACCTCATATTCACCCCCTTTTCGTCGCTCCCAGCACCCCTCCCGCTGGATACGCATGGCGGGGTTTTTGCTCTGCAAAAAGCGTGACATGCGTATCCAGCCCCAAAACACCATAAAATAATGATATTTATAAGAAAATCTAACCTATTATCATATAATAATAAAAAACGTCCCATAAAATACATATTTTTATAGTTTTATATTGACACACACACGGTTTTATAGTATAAAAGGGACAATTACTTGGACTTATACGTATAAGTTTTTCGCACAGAAAATGGTTCTGTGCGTTCCTAACTGGCTCAGGAAGAGATGAGCCTATAGTCATAAGGAGAATCGACATGAGAATGTTGACTTCTGGCGGTCTTCGCACCGCACTGCGTACGATGGCGTCGTTCCGCGCTCGCTAGGGTAGAAGACCTTAGACTAGTGTGGTAGCTGAATCTAAAAAAGGTTCAGCACATGCCGGTTAACCCCGGCCCCAAAACCACTCCCTGCGCTTCGGCGTAGGGAGTCTTTTTTTGCCTCCACCTAAACACTCAACACCCAGCACTTCACACCTAGAACCTAAACCCTAGAAAATTTCTCACACCCGTCATCCTCATGGCGGGATTTTTGCTGCCTTAAGCAAAAAGCGTGACATGGGGATCCAGACATACAGCAAGGTAATACTGGATCCCCACCTTCGCCATGCTTTTCATGCATGGCTCGGTGAGGATGACGTTCTTCCTAGAAAACTCCCTCCCCTTCTGTTAGAATGAGAACGAGGGAACAGTATGCGCGTTACAGAAACCAAATCGATCGGCCCGGCTTCGGGCGTGAAGAAGAAAAACCGCTCCGGTGGCGAGGGCGATTTCGGCAGCTTGCTTGGTAGCGCTGAAGCCACTGAGGAAAGCACAGCCCCGGCCGCAGCAGCCGGTATTGGCGCGATTGACGGCATCCTTGCCCTGCAAGGCGATGCGCCAAACCCCAATAAACAACAGCAACAGCGCGGCGATGCCATGCTCAAACAGCTGGATGCGATTCGCCTCGGCCTGCTTTCCGGCCAGATTCCCGCCCATGCGGTGCAGCAACTCCTGTCTCAGGTAAAATCGCAAAAAGAAGCGGCCACCGACCCGGCCCTACAAGGTATTATTCGTGAAATCGAAACCCGCGCCGCCGTCGAACTAGCAAAACTCGAACAGCTTTAATCGTCACATCGTCGCATCGTCACATCCTCCCACCCGTCATCCCCCTGGCACGCGTTTTTGCCTCCTAATGGATCCCCGTGTTCACGAAAACTGCAAAGCACTTTTCGCGCCACGAGGATGACAAGGGTGGGATAGCAAAAACCGTGCGTGAGTAATGGAGGAGCACCAGTGACGAGGTGCGACCCAAGGCTTGCGACCGCAAGCCCGCCAATCCTTTGGCGAAAAGCCTTAGTGGCGTTTGAACGTCATTTATAAAACAGCGCAGCCTTAGCCTGCCCGGCGTAGCTCAAAGAGCGCAGCCTACGCGGCGCTTGAGCGTCATTTAAAAAATCTAAAAATCCACCCCATACGATTCGCCACCCAGGCCTTCCGGTAAGCCCTCAGCAGGCGCAGAAAACACCGTGCCATAGAGGGTTTCGGGCAGAAAGGTCGTCAGGCTTGGGAACAGCACCAGCACCACCAGGGCAATCAGCTGAATCCCCACAAACGGGATCACCCCGTGGTAAATATCGCGCGTCTGCAAGCTTTCTGGCGCCGCCCCACGCAGGTAAAACAGCGCAAACCCAAAGGGCGGGGTTAAAAACGAGGTCTGCAAATTCACCGCAAGCAAGATCGCAAGCCAGATCGGGTTCGCCCCCATAGCCAGCAGCGCTGGCGCTACAATCGGCACCACCACGAAAATAATTTCAATAAAATCGAGGAAAAACCCGAGCACGAAAATTGTCAGCATCACCAGCGCCAGCGCGGTCATGAGCCCACCTGGCAAATCGCCGAGCAGTGCCTCTACCAGCTCGTCGCCGCCCAAACCCCGAAATACCAGGGTAAACAGCGCCGCCCCAATCAAAATCGTGAACACCATCGCCGAGGTGCGCGCCGTCTCCCGCACCGTCACCTTGATATTTTCGTAATCCAGCCGCCGATGCGCGGCTGCCAGCAACATCGCGCCCACTGCACCCACCGCCGCTGATTCGGTCGCAGTCGCCACCCCAGCCAAGATCGAACCGAGCACCACCACAATCAGCAGCAGCGGCGGCAGCATCACCTTCAGCGCCCGCATGAACACCCCATGCGCATGCTCCCGCTCTACCGGCGGCACACGCTCTGGCTTGAGCCGGCTATAGACCAGCAGCCACACAATATACAGCGCCACCAGGCCAAATCCCGGCACCAGCGCCCCCATGAAAATATCAGCGATCGATACCGGCACTGGCGAGAGATTCCCGAGTGTCAGCTGCGTGGTCTGATGCGCGCTCGAGATCTGATCCCCCAGCAAAATCAACACGATAGAGGGTGGAATGATCTGCCCCAGCGTGCCCGAGGCACAGATCGCCCCGCTCGACATGCGCGGGCAATAGCGCTGCTGCAGCATCACGGGCAGCGAAATCAGCCCCATCGTCACCACCGTCGCCCCAACAATCCCGGTAGACGCCGCAAGCAGCGCGCCCACCACCATCACGGCAATGCCAAGCCCAGCGCGCATATTGCCCATCAGCTCCGCCATGGTCTGCAGCAGCTCCTCGGCAATCTTCGCCCGCGCCAACATCACGCCCATAAACACAAAAAGCGGCACCGCGATCAGCAAATCATTGGTCATAATGCCCCAGATACGGTTGGGGAAGGCGGCGATATAGCTTAGGTCAAACACGCCAAGCACCGCTCCTAAGAGTGCGACCCACAGCGCCACACCGCTTAACACAAAGGCGACCGGAAACCCGGTCAACAACCCGGCCATCACGCCAATAAATAATACAAATACCAAGAACTCGGCCACGTTAGCCCCTCCGCAGCACTGTCACCGCGCGCAGCAGCGTTGCCACCCCCTGCAAGGCCAGGGTCAGGGCAAATCCCCAGATGCAGGTTTTTAACAGAAACACCCCCGGCATGCCGCCATATTCGGGTGAGCGCTCAGTAATCGCCCAGGAACTGCGCACAAAATCGGCAGAAAAATAGAGCAAGGCCACACATACCGGCCATAAAAACACCACCGTGCCTGCCGCATCCACCCAGGCTTTGCGCCGGGCGGTAAACCCGCGATAGAACACATCCACCCGCACATGCGCATCCTTCAGCAAGGTATAGGATGCCGCCAGCAAAAACACCCCGGCGTGGAAAAACCGCACCAGCTCCTGCTGCCAGATATAATTAATATCGAAAAAATAGCGCTGCACCACGCCCCAGAACATCACCACCACCATCGCGAGCACACACCACGCCACTGCGCGGCCCAGGCCCATGGTGATGCGATCGATTGTCTCTGCGACGCGCTGCATACCTCCTCATTCCTGATCCAGCAGCGCCAGCACCTTCTCCGGCGGGCGGCCAATCACGGCGTGGTCGCCGCGCACTACCAGCGGCCGCTGCAATAATTTCGGATGCGCGACTATTGCGTCTATCAGCGCCTCGTCCGACAGCGTGGCCTCACGTAGGCCCAATTCCTTATATTCCGGCTCCGCGTCACGCAGCATCGCTCGCGCGCCACCATCCACGATTTCCGCCAGATGCAATAACGTCTCGCGGCCGGGCGGTGTTTTTAAATATTCCACCACTTGCGGTTCCTCCCCGCGTGCTTCCAGCAGCTGAAGCGCCTCGCGCGATTTCCGACATCGCGGGTTGTGATACACAATCACACTATCTTTCACCATCAGCTTCTCCTTCTCTAAATCCCGTACTACCCATTACCATAGAGTGCTTTAACCATAGAGTGTTGTAAAATTCACTAGCGTGCCACCCAGCCGCCATCCATAGACAACGCCGCGCCGGTGATTTGCCGTGCCGCATCGCTGCATAAAAACACCACGAAGGCGCCAATCTGCTCTGGTGTTACAAATTGCAGTGACGGCTGCTTTTCGCCTAAAAGCCGCTGCTCTGCCTCTTTGACTGTAATCCCATCACGTTCCGCCCAGGCATCCACCTGTTGCTGCACCAGCGGGGTCAGCACCCAGCCCGGGCAAATCGCATTACACGTGATATCGGCTTCCTCCGCAACCTCCAGCCCCACTACCTTGGTGAGCCCAACAATGCCATGCTTGCTTGCGACATAGCCCGCTTTGCCGGGGCTTGCCACCAGCCCATGCGCAGAAGCGATATTAACAATCCGGCCATAGCCGCGCTCCCGCATGCCTGGCAAGGCCGCTTGAATACTGTGAAACGCCGCAGAGAGATTGACCGCCAGCAGCAAATCCCACTTCTCCGCCGCGAATTCTTCCACCGGCGCTACATGCTGCACCCCGGCATTATTCACTAAGATATCCACCGCGCCAAGCTCACGCTCTGTCTCGGCAATCAGCTCCGCCACCGCGGGTGCAGTACTCAAATCCGCATCCGAATAGCGTGCACGCACTCCGTGATCCTGCTCCAATCCGGCGCGTATCTTTTCAATTTCCTCCGCATCACCAAACCCACTCAGCATCACATCGCACCCTTCTTTTGCCAGGGTGGTTGCCACGCCTAAACCAATGCCACTGGTGGATCCCGTGACTACCGCTACTTTCCCACGCATAGTGTTCTCCTTTTTTTCGTTATTCGTTATTCGTTACTCGTTATTCGTTAGTTGTTATTCATTTAAAAACTTCCCCTCCCCCTCTTGTCCTCCGAAGCCTTGGCGTAGGGGGATGAGGTGGGAGGCAAGATTTCGTTAATGAGCATAGCGAATTTACGAAATCTGGTGGGGGTATCACTATTAACTATTAACTATTAACGATTCACGAATAACCAATAACCATTAACGACTCACAAACGGGTTTTTATGTTTTGCAAACCAGGTTTCGTCCACCACGACGCTATTACACATATGTAAAAATCCCTCCGCGGCAAAAATGCCGTATACCCCACCAATCGCATTTTGTTCCGCCTCCGGAACAAAATAGGCGCCGTAGCCGCACGAGGTCGCATCGGTACGCACGATCATTCGCTCTGCACGCGGATTTCCACCCTTCCATACCGCATCCGGAATGAATGTTAAATCGATCACGCGATTGGGAAAAGCGCCATTATCTTCCGCCTTCGTTTCACGAATTTCGACCAATCTGCCGCGAAACGCGATGTTAGACGTTTCGATATCGTAACGATTTTTACAGCCGCAGCTATAGGGCAGTTCCGGCCCATTGGCCCAAGCACTCCCCGCCCAACACGCCACCACCACGCCAACACACACGCGCCACATCATTCATCCCCCCGATAGCTGATGAACGGTGCGCCGAGCCGTGCTAAATCCGTCGCCGCCTGGCGCAGTGGCTTTGTACGGCTACAGCTGCTTACGCGCTGCGGCCCCGCTTTAATATGATAGGTATAAATCAGATATTCCTCATCTTCCTCAAATGGGTAGCCCTCGCCAACGCTAAACCGCAAAATCCCATAAAAATCGCTGCGCGCGGTGCGCAGTTTCATCTCTTTTTTCGCCGGACCTTTCCACACATCCCGCACATCAACAAAAATATGGCTGATATCGCTTAAACGCCGCACCCGCGTGACCGTGCCGCTAAACACCGCCGTCGCATCATTCCACGCCTCTTCCACCGTCTGATCGTTACAGCGGGTGATGGTAAAGGCCTGCGCGTGCGGCATGCCACCGAGCACAGAACTCATTACGACCACGAAACAATAAAGTGATTTAACCTGCATATCAGATACATGAATTGTTTAAAATTCACCTTTGACCATTAAAACAGACGTCGCATATTTAGACTTAATAGCCTCTATGTCCCATCTATTTGCTGACATTTGCGCAACCAACTCATTTTCCAGCACCAAACCTTGAATAATGTAATATTTATCCTCAAAGGCACGGAACACCACCGCAAAAGGGCGGTCAATCGAGCCCTCATGTTTACAAATGAAAATATGAAACCCACCGAAATGCACCTCATCCAATACAAAAACCGGGCTGGAAAAGCCCTCTCGTGCCTCCTGCACAAATTTTTCTTCATCTTCTGGTTGGTCTGGCTCACTCCCATCACTCTTTCGCATCATCTGATGCACATCTTCATACTCCTCTAATGTCTTCATAGTGTTAAAATACAGTAGGAGTGTTCCTTCAAAATTTTCTCGTGAATATTCTTTTTCTTCAGTAACAACCTCCAGGGGATGACGGTACTTATAATATCGAAATTTATATTCTTTATCGTTGTATTCTGCCTCGATGTGTTCAATCCTCAAAACGCTGCTCCAGCGTTCTTGTACGAACCCCTTTACTTCATCTGCACTCGCGGCAAACCCACCCCATGTAAGAAAAATACATAAAAAGCAAAAAACGGTTTTCATTATCCGTGACTCCTTACTCCTGCGGAAACTCGAGTCCCAAATCCCGGTATAGCTCTGGGGCATCCTGCCAGTTTTCCCGTACTTTGACAAATAAAAACAAATGCACCGCCTTGCCGAGCAAGCGCCCTATCTCCTGCCGCGCTTTCTGGCTCACCTGCTTGATGCGCGCGCCATTCTTGCCGAGCAGGATCTTTTTCTGCCCCTCGCGCTCCACATACACCACCTGGTGGATCGTCACCGCATCGCCCTTTTCATGCGCCTCCCAGCGCTCCGTTTCCACGGTCAGCGCGTAAGGCAGCTCCTGTTGCAGCTGCAGAAATAGCTGCTCGCGCGTCAGCTCCGCGGCTAAAAACCGCTCCGGCGCCTCGCATAATTGGTCATGTGGATACGGCCATGCCTCATGCCGCGCACGCGCTATCAGCGCCTGTTTCACATCCGCCACCCCATCGCCAGTTTTCGCTGCAATCATAAACACCGCATCACACGCAAACAGCGCCTGGCATTCCTGCACCAGCGTGAGTAGCCGCTCCTTCTGCACCGCATCCACTTTATTGAGCAGCAACAGCACCACCGGCCCGCTCTCTGCACTCACCCGCTTTTTCAGCTCGCGTAAAATCCGCTGCGTATCCGCGTACACGCCTTTCGCCGCATCCACCACCACCGCGATGCAGTCCACCCCCTCCAGGCTTTGCCAAGCCTGCTGCACCATTGCGCGGTCTAAGCGTTTTTTGGGTTGGAAAATCCCGGGCGTATCGATCACCACGAGCTGCGTATCGCCTTCGGTCACAATCGCGCGCAGGCTGGTGCGCGTGGTCTGCACTTTGGGCGTGACAATCGCGAGTTTGCTACCGACCAACGCGTTGATCAGCGTCGATTTCCCGGCATTCGGCGCGCCAATCAGCGCGACGAACGCCACCCGCTCATCACGCGTCGCCATCGCCTGTAATCACCTCTAGAAGTGCCGCAGCCGCATCGCGCTCTGCCGCTTTTTTGCTCGCCCCGCTGGCTTGCGCCGGCGCATATCCTTCCACTGCCGCTTCCACCGTGAATTCCGGCGCATGTGAGGGCCCCGTTGTCTCCGTCACCGTATAGACCGGCAGCTTCTTCCCTGCCGCCTGCGCCCATTCCTGCAGCGCGGTTTTGGGATCTTTCGGCGGGGCGGCCATCGCATCCGCCAGCGGCGCAAAGAGCGGCAGAATCACCCCGCGCGTTACGTCCAGCCCCGCATCAAGGTAAAGCGCACCAATCACCGCTTCCAGTGCATTCTCCAGCGTCGCATCCTTATCGCGCCCGCCGCCCTGCGCCTCGCTTTCACCAAGGAGCAGCGCTTCGCCCACATCCAGTTCACGCGCAATCTGCGCCAGC
>JANQQO010000195.1 GCA_028289305.1 Rickettsiales bacterium
AACGATTGAATCGGCGCGTGCTGGTGAAGCAGGGAAGGGGTTTGCGGTGGTGGCTAACGAGGTGAAAAGCCTTGCGAGCCAAACGGGCCAATCTATTCAAGAAATTGAAAAAGTGATTGGTGAAATGAACGTCGCCTCGGAGGATATTGTTACCTCTCTTGATGCGATTAAAACCTCGGTAAATCAGATTTCTGAATCCTCTGGCGGCATTGCCTCTGCTGTGGAAGAGCAATCTGCCACAACCAATGAGATTGCCTCTAATATGCAATCAGCAGCGCAGGGCACGCAGACTATTTCAGATAATTTGCAGGAGGTGAGCCAAGGCGCAGAACAATCGCAATCTGCTTCTGAGCAGGTGCTCTCCGCGGCACAGGAGCTTTCTAGACAGTCTGAGACGCTTGATAAAGAGGTAAAAGCCTTCTTGTCCGAAGTCCGCACTTCTTAGGATGGCGGAGAGATGTGGGCGTTATTGGAGCCCCTAGGGGGAATAGAATCTTTATCGTGCAAGTGGTTGAGGGGAGTTTGATTAGTGCTCGTGCAGCCAATTTATGACCTCGTCTGCATGTTTATTAGGAGGAAAAACAGGATAGAAAACATATTCTATATACCCCGCCGCAATAATCAAAGTATGTCGTTTTAACAAATGCTGATCGTCTATGGTAAATGTGGGAAGATTAAGCGCATTTGTGAATTTATATTCAGTATCAGTTAATAGTGGAAACGGAAGGTGTAGACTGTTTGAAGCCTCTACCTGTTGTTCATGAGGTTGAGTACTTAACCCAAAGACTCTAACACCTAGTCTAACCAATTCCTTATAGTGATCTCGAAAGTCACAGGCTTGTGGTGTACAGCCGCGTGCGCCTGGAATCATATCCCAGTCCTTTGGCATCACCGTATACGATGATGCCATCATGGGATAAGCATATAAAACTATTCTTTCATTAGCCAGCTGGGTAAGATTAATCATTTCGCCATTACTTGCTAACAATTCGATGTTAGGCATGGGCATGCCAATTAGGTGGTCACACCCTCCATCATCAACGGGTTCAGGTAAGTTTTTGGGCAATGTGATATAGTTATTTGTCATAGTCTCGCATGGCAGCTTGTATAATCTCAACAGGTTATTAGCTACTTCTCTTACGTTGTTAGTTGCTTATGTGTTCAAACACGAAAGTGGGTTGCACGGCAATGATTTATCAAAAATGTTGAAGAGAGAGGCATGTACTTAGGCCTAGGCCTGCATCGGCCTGCGTCTCAATTTCCTAAAGTTATTTCCACCCTTCTTATACCCTATTTTTCAGATTATATCCGAGTATTGAGGTTTAAGCACTAGGCGTAATGATTTCGAAGAGCATGTGTATAGGGTGATACATATCGTGATGAGAAATCATTACAACGCAGTGATTAGCCTCAAGACGAAGGATAGAAATGAAAAATGGCGGAGCGTAATGGACGTTATTCGAACTGTTGAGGAGAATAGATTGTCTATTCTTCAGATAATAGTAAATTCAAAGAAAAATCTAATCTAAGGTTCTATAACCATGACAGTATCAATCCACGATAATAAATTAATCAGCTACACTGTCAATGAAGAGAAATCAGAAATTCTTTTCAAGACGATTTTTCAGGATAGCGCTCCTTCCGAGTATACAAACGTAACTTTTTCTAATGTTGCGGCGTACTATTTTGAAAACCACTCTCTATCATTAGGAACAATTATTTTTGATATGGAGGAAACTGAAGCAAATTCGATTATGGAAGCAAATTGGAACAAGATTGAAGAAGGTAAAAAATATGGTTGGCCAGGAGGTTGGGCATCTACAAAAGATAATGCAAGCGCGTATTTCAAAGAAAATAATATTAAAGGTTATTACATAAATTCAAGCTGTGGTTTATGTGGGTGGGTATTGGCAGAAAATATGAAGTTCGAAAAAATACCCAATACGTAAAATGGCGGAGAGAGAGGGATTACTTTGGTGCGGCTTCGCCTACCAAAGTTGTAAACGCTAAGTTCGCGCAGGCGCTCACTAAGCTTATCATGATAAAAATCCCTATTAGAACGCCCATGCTTCGTTCTGCTCAGCTTTGGCAGCGCAGAACTACGCAGGGCACCCCTGTTCGCGGCAAGCCTTCGCATGTTGGCAAGCCAACCCTGCGAAGCCTTGGCGAAGCAGGGTGGCGGAGAGAGAGGGATTCGAACCCTCGGTACGCGTGAGCGCACAACGGTTTTCGAGACCGCCCCGTTCGACCACTCCGGCATCTCTCCATATATAATTTTACGCTTATGGCTATTTCTCTTTATTTACAGTCTATTAGCCATAAACCCAAGTTAACCACCTGATTAATAGGGTTTTTACCACAAAACCAGCGCTTTTGGGACATTTTTTTGCCCATGTTACTAGCCAAATCACTAAAAATGCGTAAACACGGCCATAAATATGGCCTTATTAACCTTTTGTTAACCTTTTTTTGTTAGAATAGATAAAATTAAAACTAAATTGTAATGATGGGGAAAGACAATGGTCGATCAACCTAAAAATCCTAACGCAGTACGAGAGGCAACTGAGGCTGCGGAGAAAGTAATACAAGCCCGGCAAGCGGCGGAGAACGCAAAGCGTGCCGATGCTGTTGATGGTATGACGCCTAAACAGATGGCAAGCGCGTTAAATGCATTAAATCGTGATGCGCAAGATCAGCAAAAAGAGCCAGCGCCATTAGCAGCAGGCAGGCCTTCAAAAACACATCAAACGCGGCAAAGTACAGCATTTGATGGACAGAGCCGTGCAGGGAAGGCTGCTCAATTAACGACGCCACAAAAGCCCGCTCCTGCGCAGGCAACTCCTGCTCCATCTGCTGAAGCGGAACAAGATGCTGCCCCAGAAAAACCCAAGAATCCTATTTATGATATATTAAAGTTTGGTTCGGTAGTTGGCGCGGCGACGGTAGGCGTAGGTTTGATGATTGGTACTGGCCCGGTGGGCCTTATTGCTGCGGGCGCTGTGATGACGGGTATTGGCGGTGCAGCGGCCACTGTCTTAGATCGTGGACCATTAAACGGTGAGTTGACCAGAAACACGGGCTGGCTTGATAACTTGATTGATGCTGCTGGCAAAACATTGGGCAACATGATAGAGGGTTTTGGCAGGGCGCTGAATGCAAAAGTAGAAGGCCAAAGCTGGGGACAGGCATTTTCTGAATTCAGAGAGGCTATGCGTAGTGATGAAAGAGATGCACAGCAT
>JANQQO010000220.1 GCA_028289305.1 Rickettsiales bacterium
CTACACTGCGTGGCTGCTCCGCTTTCAGCGCCGCAAATGTTCGGTCATAAAACCCGCCGCCCATACCTAAGCGATATCCCGCGCCATCAAACGCCACCACCGGCGCAATCACCACCTGCGGCACCACCACCGATGCATCCTCTCCCGGTTCATACACGCCATAACGAGGATTACGCGTTAAACCAGCATCCACCGCTATGCCTTCTTCTATCGCAATCGCATGAAATACCAGCGGCGCATCATCCGCCACCACCCGCGGCAAGGCACAGACATGCCCCAATGCCGCTAATTCGGTGAATAACAGCCGCGTATCCAATTCTTCTGACATCGGAAAATACGCCGCCACCGCATCCCCCGGCAATAACGGCACCTTCTCCAAGAAATGCTTACAAATAAGCATGCTATGATGATTGCGCTCTTTCAGCGTCACATTCGCCCGCGCTGCGCGCAGCTGCTGCCGTAAACCACCCTTAGAAAGCGCATTCATCATCTACACACACGCTTCCTGCTGGCCATATGAACTACTATAAAAGAAAGAAGAAAATCGAGGGTAGGAATGGGTCCGCCGCAACCGTCGACACTTTTGGTTCCTCTTTGAGACCTGTATGTACAGGTGGGCGCCATGTAACAAGACCACGATCTTATCAGTGATAGCTCCCTTAAAGAGTAATCGGCTCAAGGGACACATATGGTCTAACGTATTGTGCAGTTACCCATTCCGCTTTTTATTTTAACGCTTTTCGAGACGATCTGCAATGTTTTCTACGTATTCCGAAATCGCATCTATCGCATCACACACCGCGATATCCACTTCCTGCGCCTGCGTCTCCGCATCGCGCAGCGCCACACCCGCATCGCCATTGACGATTTTTTCCTTCACCTCGTTCAGCTCATCCTGCAGCATCAATGATGCCATCACCAATAGCAGCGCATCGCTGGAGCCTTCATCCAGCAAGCCAGAAAGCTCCTGCAGCCGTGCATCTACGCCAGAAGCCAGATGCTGCAAATGCTCTTCCTGTCCGGCATCACAAGCCAGTTGATACGCACGTTTCCCAATGGTTACATCAACAACAGGCATGGCTATTTCTGTCCTTCTAATACGTCTTGCAGCGTTTTCGTCAGCGTATCAAGACGCTGCGACACTGTGCTATTAATCTCTTTTAATGTCCCCGTTTTCGCCTTTTCCTTGCCGAGCAACACATGCAGCTTCTCATTCTCTTCTGTCACATGCGCGCTTTTCTTTTCTGCCTCTGCGCGTGCTGCCGCTTCTTCCTCTGCCGCACCCGCATTCTCCGACCCCGCCTCTTTCAGGCGCTGGTCCACAATATCTTCTAAACGGGTAAATGCTGAGCGTAAACGCTCTTTCGATTCTTCCAAATTACGCGGAGACGACGATGAAGCAGGCATAAACAAATAAGTAAATTATTAACAGGGACGCTTTGATAATGCAGCACTATGCGCGATTGCCCTCATAAATAAAAGGCTTTTATTTACGGCGAGCGCATTTTTTGCCCTTGACATAAGTGCCAAAAGTCGCTTTCAGGCCCGCGGCCTCACCGCCATAAAAACGGTTACCAAATAGCTATGCTATACGGCGGAAAACATACCGAATGTTTAGTCCATTAAACGCCGCATGACGGTGTCATTTATCTACGGTCGCCAACAAACTGCAGCAACATAATAAACAGGTTGATGAAGTTAAGATAGAGCGACAGCGCACCCATAATCGCCGCCTTGCCAAGCGCGCTTTCTCCTATCGAGAAATACACATTCTTCAAGCGCTGCGTATCATAGGCCGTAAGCCCGGTGAAGATCAGCACACCAAGTAGCGACACCGCAAAATGCAGGCCCGAGCTCTGCAGGAACAAATTCACCACCGAGGCGATAATAATCCCAATCAGCCCCATGATCAAAAACGAGCCCATACCCGTCAAATCACGCTTGGTAGTATAGCCCCACAGGCTCATCGCGCCAAATACCGATGCGGTAATAAAGAAGGTCCGCGTAATACTCACCGAGGTATACGCAATGAAAATCATCGAAAGCGAAAGGCCCATCAGCACCGCAAACGACCAGAACGCCATCTGCGCCCCACTTTCAGACATCTTATTAATCCGGAACGAAAGTAACAACACCATACCCAGCGGCGCCAGCATCACCACAAACGCCAGCGGCGTGCCAAATAACAGCCCCATCATCGCCTCTGATTGCAAGGTCAAAAGCGCCACCACGCCAGAAAGCGCAAGCCCCCCGGCCATATAGTTATACACACGCAGCATAAATGCGCGCAAACCCGCATCATAGCGTGCTCCTTCGCGCCCTGCTGTCGTCACCTGCTGTTGTCGTAAACCAACCATATGCGTCTTACTCCTTCGTCGTTATTACTGACTTAACCTATACCAATATTCCGTCCCACTAGTATATAAGATACATTTCCCCAATTGCAATAAAAACCGACCAATTTAGTCAGGAAAACCCCTTGCCTCCGCTATATATCAATAACTTACCCAGCCGCCCTCTGCGCAATACTCTGTTTTTTCACCATTTTCATGCCAAAACGCTCGCCGAGTAACAGCAAAGCTGGGGTGAAAAACAGGGTCAGCACCGTAGCAAAGGTAAGCCCGCCAGCAATACTCGTCGAAAGTTGCCGCCACCATTGGGTAGAAGGCGCGTTAAACGTCACCTCGCGCGTCAGAAAATCGATATTCATCGCCACCACCATCGGGATCAAGCCCAACACCGTCGTCCCCGCGGTCAGCAAAATCGGCCGCAGACGCAGCGCACCGGTGCGCAGCAGCGCCGCATGCGCATCCACCCCTTCGCGCCGCAAGCGCTGATAGGTATCAATAAAAATGATATTATTATTCACCACAATGCCCGAAAGCGCAATCACCCCCACCCCGCACATCACAATCCCAAATGGCTGATTGGTCACCAACAACCCGAGCAACACCCCGGTGGTAGAAAGAAACACCGCACTCATAATAATCAGCATATGGTAAATACTATTAAACTGCGTCACCAACACCAGCGCCATGCTAAATAGCGCCAGTAAAAACGCGCTGCTTAAAAACGCGCTCGCCTCCTTTTGCTCCTCATCCTCGCCTTTAAACGCGATATTCACCTGCGGATCCAGCTGACGGGCTTGTATCCAACTGGCCAGCTCCTGCACCTTATTATCCACCAGCACACCCGGTTCCACATCTGCCTTCACATTGAGCACACGATAGCCATCCACCCGCTCAATACGCCCCACTTTCGGCTTCGGCGTCCGCGTCACAAAATTGCTGATCGGCACCGCGCCTTGGCTGGTGATCGTACGCAACTGATCGAGCTGATCCAGCCCGCGCTTTTCTTTTGGGAAACGCAGCTGAATATCCACCTCATCATCCGCCTCATCCGGCCGATAGGTCGAGACCACCAGCCCATTGGTCACCAATTTAACAAAATTCCCAATCGTGCCAATATCAATGCCAAACCGCGCCGCCAGCGCGCGATCCACCTCCATCTCCCAGGCAATCGCAGGGATCGGCCGGCTATCTTCAATATCACGCACACCGCCTACCTCGCGCAATCCCTCCAAAATCGTCTCCACCATAGGCGTTAAACGCTCCGGCGCGCGCGAGCTCAATTGCACCTCAATCGGTTTGCCCACCGGCGGGCCTTTTTCTTCCTCACGCGTCTCTACAAACACCCCCGCCAAATCCGCCGTACGCTCGCGTATCTCCGCCAATATCTCCTTTGCCGGGCGCCGCACGCGCCAATCTTGCAGCTCCATCTGGATCACTCCAATCACGTCTTCAGCCAACTCACCCCCGCCATCATCAAACTCACCAACACGCGAATAAAACACCTTCACCTCATTGCCCATATCCAAAATGCGTGCCTCCACCTCACGCACCAGCTGATCCTTCTCATGCACCGAAAGATTCCCGCGTGCATGCAGCTGCACTTGCACATTATCCGGCTCCACCTCGGGGAAAAACTCCACACCCACCCCGAACTTACCATAGGCCATATACACCCCAATCAATATGGCCAAAATCACCAGCGCAAACCGCCCCGGGCGATGTAACACCCCGCCTAATAACCCCACATAGCCGCGCACAAAATCCGAAGCATGGGCAAAATCCCCGCGCTCAATCGCCCGCATTTTCTCTGCTTCCTCTGGCGGCAACTTCTTCGTACGCCCGATCCACGTGCCTAAGGTCGGAATAAAAATCAGCGCCATCAACAGCGACCCCATCAATGTCGCAATCAGCGTCAGCGGCATATACTTCATAAACTGCCCCACCACACCCGGCCAGAATAACAGCGGCGCAAATACCAACAGCGTCGTAATCGTTGAGGCAATAATCGGCCAGCTCATACGTTTCGCCGCCTCGCCATAAGCCTTCTTATGGCTCACCCCCTCCATCATGCGCCGATCCGCATATTCGGTCACCACAATCGCCGAATCCACCAACATCCCAATCGATAAAATCAGGCTAAACAACACCACGATATTCAGCGTCAGCCCCAGCGTCGAAATCGCCAAGATCCCAATCAAAAACGCCCCCGGAATCGCAAGCGCCACAAACCCCGCTGATTGCACCCCAATCACCGCAATAATCACGATCATCACCAACAGCATCGCAAACAGAATATTATTCTGCAACTCTCGCAGCATCTGCATAATCTGCGCCGATTGATCCTGCGCGTAGATAATCTCTATCCCTTCCGGCCAATATGCCTTCTCACGCTCCACCACCGCGCGCACTTTATCAATCGTCTCAATAATATTCTCACCCGTGCGCTTCGACACCTCCAGCGCGATCGACGCCCGCCCATTCACACGCGCAAAACTCGTATGATCCTTAAACGTCCTCCGTACCGAAGCAATATCCCGCACCTGCACAATCGCCTCACCATTGCTTTTCACTGGCAGCGTCAGAATATCCTCGAGCGATTCCAGCAAACCCGGCACTTTAATCGTATACCGCCCTGCATCATTATCAATCGCCCCCGCCGCCACCAGCCGGTTATTCTGCGACACCACCTCCACCACACTATTCGTCAGCTGATAGCTCTCCAGCAGCATCGGGTCGATGATCATATCCACCGCCTCTTCCCGATCTCCAGCAATATCCACACTCAGCACCTGCGGGATCTCCTCGATCTTATCCCGCACATTGCGTGCAATCCGCAGCATCACATGCTCCGGCAAATTACTCACCATAATCACATTCAACACCGGGAACAGGCTGAAATTCACCTCGTTCACACTCGGCTCATCTGTCTCCTCGGGCAGCTCCGGGCGCGCCAAATCCACCCTCTCGCGCACATCCTGCAGCGCTCGATCGCTATTAAATCCCGCCACAAACTCTAAAATCACCGAGGCATGGCCTTCCGAAGCGTTGCTGCGCATCTCTTTCACCCCCTCAATCGTGCGCAACTCCTTCTCCATTGGGCGAATCAGCAGCCGCTCCGCATCCTCAGGCGAAATACCCTCATGCGTCATCGAGACATAAATAATCGGAATCTGTACATCGGGAGAATTCTCTTTCGGCACCGTCACATAGGCCACCGAGCCGGTGATGAATATCAATAACAACACCAGAATAACTGCGCGCGAGCGCTCAATCGCTGCGTCAATAATCGTTCCCATACTATAAGACGCTTTCCGGCGAACCAACCACCACATCCCCCGGGTTCACAAAAGCCTGCCCCAGCGTAATGAAATACACCGTCTCCGGCAGCTCGGTCAGCCACACACCCTGCGTGGTGTCGTCAAAAATCTCCGCCGGGTAGAAGCGCACCGCACCTTTTATCTCGCCTGTCGAAGTCGGTGCCACACTCGCATCTGGTGTTAGCGTCTTCACACCAATCACCCCTTCTTGATTCAGCGATAATATCGACGAGGGAACAAAATGCGCCTTTTCTACCCCCAGCGGCACCACAATCTCCGCCGTCACGCCTTCAGCAATCACCCCCTCACCATTCGGCACTTCCAACTCCACACGAAAGGTCCGCGTCAGCGGGTCTGCAATCGCACTTAGATAACGCACCACGCCTTCCACCGCTTCTCCAGTCACCAAATTCGCTGTGCCTGTCGCACCAAGCTGAATATGATTCACCACACGCTCTGATACCTGCCCGGTAATCACCAGCGGATCTGGGTCAATCAGCGTCACCACCGCCTGGCTAGATTCATTCGATGCTGAATTCCCCCGGTCTGAGCTGGTAAAGATATTCGGTCCCACCAAATCGCCTTCTTCAATACGCACCAGATCCACCACCCCGTCAAACGGCGCACGAATCTCCGTCCGCTTCAACTCCAATTGCGCTTCTTTTAGGCTCCGCTCCGCCGCAGCCAATTCCGCCGCTGCTCGCGCCAACCGCGCTTCTGATTCAAATCCCTGCTTCGAGAGCGACTGCGCGATTTTAAAATCGATCTTCCGCTGCGCCACACTGGCTTCCGCCTCCTTCACCCGCTCTTTTCTATCCCGCGGATCCAGCCGCAACAGCACCTCACCCGCGCTCACCGTGCTGCCTTCATCCACCAGAATCTCCGTGACATTACTCGTCGTCTCCGGCTTCAGCTGCACCTTACGCGCTGCCTCGGTCACCCCATAAATACTCACCGTACGTATATGCGGCGTCGCCACCTGCCGCCGTATGCGCACTTTCTGCACATAGGTTTTCGGCTCGGTAATCACCGGCTGCACTTCCGCGTTTCCAAAAATCACGCCAGAGAACACCCACGCGCCCACCAATAGCGCGATCATCAGCGCAATCGTCACCGATGAAGTCCCTTTGCGCCGTGGTGCGGCGCCCGCTTCGTCTGAAGCACGATAAAGATGCTGGATGGGATCACTCATGAAAATACACTCTCCTACCCCGTAATACCCGCCTTTATAAAGCGTTTCTCACGAAAACACAAAGATTTTAACGTTTGCATTCTAACAAATGACACGGTATAGCCATGGCGTGCAAACGAAGAGCAACGCTATGAAAAACAATAAGAAACACCTGCTGCCTACGGGATTCGCTGATGTCTTGCCCGGCGATGCTGCGCGGGAAACCGCAACAGTAGCCGCCATTTTAGGCATATGCGAAGCCTGGGGCTATACCCAGGTCAAAGCCCCGCTCATCGAGTTTGAATCCTTTCTGCTCCACGGCCAGGGTGAACGGCTCAGCACGCAAACCTTCCGCCTGATGGACCCCGATTCGCGCGAAATGATGGCACTCCGCGCTGATATGACCAGCCAAATCGCACGCATCGCCGCACAGCGCTTAGAAACCGAAACCCGCCCGCTCCGCCTCTCCTATGCCGGTCAAGTCTGCCGCGTACAAGGCGAGGGCCTGCGCCGCGAGCGCCAACTTGCCCAGGCCGGCATCGAGCTCATCGGTGCGGATACTATCGCGGCCGATGTTGAAGCCATCAGCGTTGCTATAGCCGCAGTTGAGGCCGCTGGCGTCACCGACATCACCGTTGATTGCGCCCTG
>JANQQO010000248.1 GCA_028289305.1 Rickettsiales bacterium
GGCAGTGCCAGCACATGAGGTGGCGGAATTCGCTGGTGGGAAATTGCTCTCGCTTTATGAGGAATATCAGCGGCGCTTAAAAACGCTCTCGGCGATGGATTTTGGCGATTTGCTGCTGCATACGCTGACGCTATTTAAGCAAGAAAAAGACGTGCTGGAAGAGTATCAGCGCCGCTTTCGCTATATATTGGTCGATGAGTATCAGGATACGAATGTGGCGCAATATCTGTGGCTGCGCTTGCTGGCGCAGGGGCATCAGAATTTGTGCTGTGTCGGCGATGACGACCAATCGATCTATGGCTGGCGCGGCGCGGAGGTGGGCAATATCTTAAAATTTGAGAAGGATTTTCCGGGGGCTACGGTGATTCGCCTGGAGCGGAATTATCGTTCGACGGCGGATATTCTCGGTACGGCCTCGCATCTGATTGCGTTTAACAAAGACCGGCTGGGCAAGACGCTGTGGACCGAGCATGAGACCAGCGAGAAGGTGCGCGTGGTGTCGCTGTGGGATGAGAAGGCGGAAGCGGCGTATATCGCGGATGAGATTGAGGCGGGACAGCGAATGGGTCGACATTCTCTGGATGAGGTGGCGATTTTGGTGCGCGCCGGGTTTCAAACCCGCGCCTTTGAGGAATGTTTTTTGGAGCGCGGCATCCCGTATAAAGTGGTGGGGGGATTGCGGTTCTACGAGCGCATGGAGGTGCGCGATGCGATTGCGTATTTGCGGCTGATCCAGCAGCCGGATGATGATCTGGCGTTTGAACGCATTATCAATACGCCGCGGCGCGGAATTGGGAAATCAACGCTGGATCAGATACGGAGCAGCGCGCGCGAGCAGGGCATATCATGCATGCGTGCGACCGAGGCGATGCTGCAGGCGGGGGCGTTTGGCCCGAAGATTCGCAGCGCGCTTAGCATTTTCACGCAGTATATGGCGCAGTGGCGCACGGTGGTGGGGGTGATTACGCCGGCGGAGCTGGCCGAGCGCGTGCTGGATGAATCGGGCTATCTGGCGCTGTGGAAGAAGGATAAATCGATTGAGGCGGAAGGCCGGGTGGAGAACCTCAATGAATTGCTGCATGCGCTGGAGGAATTCGATACGCTAAGCGG
>JANQQO010000284.1 GCA_028289305.1 Rickettsiales bacterium
TTATATTTTGCCGACGCCAGCACCCTCACCGCCGAGCGCGGAGAATTGGCTCGGGACGGATGATCAGGGGCGCGATGTGTTGGCCAGACTGATTTACGGATTTCGCATTTCGGTGCTGTTTGGCCTGGCGCTGACGATTTTAAGTGCGGTGATTGGCGTGGCGGCAGGCGCGGTGCAGGGCTATTTCGGGGGGCTGGTGGATCTGCTGTTTCAACGCTTTATCGAGATTTGGAGCGGGCTGCCCACCTTGTTTTTGCTGATTATTCTGGCGAGTATTATTGAGCCAAATGTGTGGTGGCTCTTGTTATTGATGGTGCTGTTTAGCTGGACGGCGCTGGTGGCGGTGGTGCGCGCGGAGTTCTTAAAGGCGCGCAAGCAGGAATATGTGCTTGCGGCGCGCGCACTTGGCGTGCCGGAAATAGTGGTGATTTGGCGGCATGTGCTGCCGAACGCGGTGGTGGCCGCACTGACCTTTTTGCCGTTTATCCTAAGCGGGTCGATTACTACCTTGACATCGCTGGATTTTTTAGGGCTTGGCCTGCCGGTGGGCTCGCCCTCGCTCGGGGAGTTGCTGGCCCAGGGCAAAAGCAACCTACAAGCGCCGTGGCTCGGCATTTCAGGGTTTTTCATCCTAGCGCTGATGCTGACCTTGCTCGTGTTTATCGGTGAGGCGGTGCGCGATGCGTTTAATCCGAGGAGGGTATAGGATCTGGGATAAAGGGTTTAGGGATTAGAAGATGTATGTGATATGATAGGCGCGGCACAACAACAAGGACGAGTACGATGACAGATGCGATACGGACGAATTCGCCGGAATTACAGAAGCGGTTTGATGAAACGGTGACGCGGAAGTTGATCAGCGCGATTATCGCAGACGGGAAGATTCAATTAGAAGAAGTGCGGGAGGTGGTGCGCCTGATGGATGTAGAAGAACATCCGGATACGCTGGCGCTGGTGCGCGAGAAAATCGCCCAATTTGCTTCGACCCTGCAAGTGGGGGAAGTGGGCTTAGAGAAGGCGTGCGAGGATGGAGGCCCGGTGCTCGCAGCGGATATTCTAAGCACGATGCGGGATATCAGCGGGGGTGAGGAAGTGAGTTTAAGCGATGTCGGCAAGCCTTCTGATGTGCCGGATTTGGTGCATGGCCCGCATAGCCCGCATATTCACGAGCGGGATCGGGAGCATTAATTTTATGGTCATTCCAGTGGACCTATCCTCCGAAGCTTTTAAGCGAAGGAGGAAGCTGGAATCTAGGAGAGGTTTTAAGTTAATACTGGATCCCAGCTTTCGCTGGGATGACAATGGCTGGATAGTTGCGTTGTTTACCTTTGTCTTTTACGCCACGGACGGACAGAGAGAGCTCGGCAGGTTTTTTTGTGAGTAGTAGAAAGATTTCTGTTTTTTAGAAACACCCCCCTCACAAATCTGGCTCTGCTTCGCTAAAGCTACGCAGCGCTCAGATTTGTTGCTCCCCCCGCAGGCAGGGGGAGAGGACAAGGATATTTACGCCCGGGTGGCGGTGGCGTGGGCGGAGACGCAGCGTATATTGCGTACCGGCGCTTCTGGCTTGGCGACGGTGACCTCAGCCTCTAGCACGCGTTCATGCGCCATGACAAGATCGAGCACGTGCTGGGTGAGGCGCTCGAGCAGGTTAAATTCGGTATTTTCCACGCTTTCGATGATTTCCTCGGTTAGGGTGTTGTAATCCACCGAATGATCGATGTTATCGCCTTCCAGCGCGGCATTCGGATCAAAAGAAAAGCGGACGGTGATTTCCACCGGCTGCTTCTTCTCGCGCTCTTCGGGCCAGAAGCCGATGATGGTATTTATACGAATCGCCTCGATCGTGATCTGCATATGGCTCCTTTTTACGTGAGTTGTTCGCCGCTATCGACGAAGATACATTGCCCGGTGAGGTGGGGGTTGTCAATCACATCGAGCGCGGTGTGCGCGATGGCATCAAAGGTGGTGAGGGTTTTGAGCGGCAAGGAGGCGGCTTTTTTGGTCAAATACGCCTCATCCACATTTTTGGACATGCCCGTGGTGCCCGGGGCGATGGCGTTGACGCGGATGGCAGGCCCGAGGCTGCGCGCGGCCATGCGGGTGAACTCCGCTAGGGCTTTTTTGGAGAGGAGATAGGCGAAATAGGCGGTGGTATCCTTGGTGATATAGGTATCGGCGATGGTGAGCACCTGGCCGGTTTTCACGTGATTGGCAAAGGCCTGGGTGAGGAAGAAGGGGGCGGAGAAATTGACCGTCATATGGCGGTCAAACAGTGCTGGATTGGTCTCTAGGAAATCGGCCTTTTCGAAAATCGAGGCGTTATGGACCAGGAGGTTGGTGTTTGGGTGATCTTTGCAGATTGTCTCAATCAGCGGGGCGGTGCAGGAGATATCGCCCAGATCGGCTTGGTAGAGCTGGCAAATAGCGCCTTTTGCTTCGATCGCGGCGCGCGTTTCTTCAGCTTCTTTCTTGGAGGTGTTGTAATGCAGCGCGATGGTATAGCCGGAATCGGCAAGGAGCAGGGCCAGGGTGCGGCCCAATCGCTTCGCCCCGCCGGTGATGATCGCTGTGCTGGGGGAAGGGTGGGTCATAGGGTGTTTTAGGGGGTTGTGG
>JANQQO010000286.1 GCA_028289305.1 Rickettsiales bacterium
CCGCCTGTCTCCACCGTCGCAGGCACCGTCTCGGTAACTGAAATATCCATATCGGTCGCCGTCAGTCGCAGCGCAGCGCCTTCCCCTTCCAGCTTCACATTGGAAAGAATGGGGATCGTATTACGCTTTTCAATAATGCTTTGCACCCGGCCCAGCGCTTTCAAAAAGCTCGCACGCTCAATCGTCAAACTCAATGCTGGGGAATTATCTATTTTTTCTGCTGCTTGCGCCATCGATGCTCCTCTTGCCTTGTGCTACCAAGGCATCCGTAGTTTATTCAGAATACATATATACAAAAGCTATCCTGCCATTTGGTTATAATACGCGGTGAGCGTATGCGCAAGCAGTAAAGTAACCTAATTAGCTGATGCCTTTGTTTCCATCGGATAAAACAATGTCATTCCTGCGTAGGCAGGAATCTCTCGCTCCACCATCACCAACCCGCAATGGAGATCCCCGCCTACGCGGGGATGACGATCACTTAACACTCAAGCTCCACCTCTGTCCTCTTCAACCACGCTCAAGCGCCGCTTAGGCTGCGCTCCCGTCGGTCGCTAGTCGTCGCTATCGCTCCTCCACTTCTGTCCTCTGTCTTCAGGAACTCAGCATCCGCGTCAGCAACTCCACGTCTTCTGCGATCTCTGGATCGGAGTGCACCAATTCCTCCACCCGCTTCACCGCATGCATCACCGTGGTATGATCGCGCCCGCCGAATTTCCGGCCAATCTCGGGCAGGCTATGCGTTGTCAGCTTCTTCGACAGATACATCGCGATCTGCCGTGGTCGCGCAATATAGCGCGCACGGCGGTCGGAGTGCAGATCCGCCACCCGCACATTACAATGATCACACACCGCCTTCTTGATATCATCAATCGTCACCACCCGCTGATTCGCACGCAGCAAATCGCATAAAATCTGCTGGGTGTTTTCCATATTAATGCGCTTACCCACCAGCTTAGAATGCGCTACCACCTTGTTTAGTGCACCTTCCAGCTCGCGCACATTAGAGCTAATCTTATGCGCTAAGAACGCCAGCACCTCTTGCGGCACATCGACCTGCATCTGATCGACCTTCGATTGCAAAATCCCGAGCCGCAACTCATAGGTCGTCGTGTTAATATCCGCCACCAGACCCCAGCCCAGGCGCGAGCGAATCCGCTCCTCCATGCCATCCAAATCCGACGGCGAGCGATCCGCAGAAATCACCAGCTGGCGCCGGTTATCAATCAGCGCGTTAAAGGTATGGAAAAACTCTTCCTGCGTACTGCCCTTGCCGCAGATAAACTGCACATCGTCAATCATCAGCACATCCACCGAGCGAAACTGCTCCTTAAACTGCATGATGTTCTTATCGCGCAGCGCCCGGATAAACAGATACATGAATTTCTCGGCCGAAAGATAAATCACATTACGCGCCGGCGCGGTCTTGGCGATATGCCAGGCAATCGCGTGCATCAAATGGGTTTTACCTAAGCCCACCCCACCGTGTAAAAATAGCGGGTTGCTACCCGGCACGTTTTGCGATTCCGCCACGCTGCGCGCCGCTGCATGCGCCAATTCATTCGAGGTCCCCACCACAAAATTATCAAAGGTAAAGCGCGGGTCCAGCGGTGAGCCAATCGCCTGCACATTATGCGCTTCTTTCCACAATTCCACACTGCCCGGCGCCTGAGATTTCTCTGCTTCTCCCCGTTGTGCGGCCGGCTTCTTCGCCGCGATCGATACCGCCGTGATATCCGGCGCCTCTTCCCGCCACGATTGCAGCAAATCCTCCGCGTAATGCGTCAGCACCCATTCACGAATAAACCGCGTCGGCGCGGAGAGCATCACCCGGTGCGATTCCAGCTCCTGCAACTCCAATCCTTTAAGCCAGCTATTGAACGTCGCCTCGCCATGACGAAACCGCAACCGCGCCAACACACGCTGCCAGGATTGCTGCTCAGGAGCATTCGGGTTCGGCTGTGGCACAGAAGGGGTAGAACTCGCCATCAGGTCTGCCTCCATGGTAGCTCGGCCTGTCTCCACCCGCCGGTGGTATTGCGCTGCCCAGCCGCATTCGGCTCGCCTTCAAACCCATCGGTGATATTGTAACACGCGGTATAGCCCGCTTCCGCCATCGCCAGCGCCGCATCATGCGAGCGCCCACCGCTGCGACACATAAACAATAGCGGCGTATTTTTATCCGCCACCTGCTCTTCCATGCCCAGCACAAAATCCACATTGAGCGCCATACCGGGATATTCCTTCCATGGCAGCTGCACCAGCGTCCGGCCAATCGGCTTCACATCCGGCACGCCAACAAACACCCATTCTGCAGTGCTGCGCACATCCACCAACACCGCCGTGCTATGCGTCTGCAAGAAATCCCACGCCTCTTTGGCGGTGAAAGCCCCGGCTAATGCTGCATTCGGATGTGTGGCCATATCGGACATAACAAAGCGATCTAGCGCCTTTAGAAGTTAAAATATGTGATTGTCTTATCCTGTTTTTTCCCATATTACACCGGTTGGTGATATATAGGGAAATCCTCTATCACCCTGCGAGACAGTCGCTCTTATGAAGTGCATTTGGGAAGGATCAATCTAACCAAAAATTCGGATCCGTAAAGCCCTTTTTTTGACTTTTTTGATAAAAAAATCGGTTGACATATTTTTCTTAAAGCACCTTCTCGCTATCCCAGGAAATACGCGGCATAGCGCCCCGCAAACGCTTCGATACTGCTAGAAATATAGAATCTGAGCGGGGTACGAATCCTTCTTCTCTTCCATACTACGTTCAAAGGGTCCTGTGGCGGGAAAGGTGCCATGCCCAGCAGCGCTGGGCTGCAGCTTTCGTGACACGCAATGCCAACCCTGTTCGACATTACCGCTTAACATGGCCCAAAAAACCCGCTATACCCATCTCCTCACGGACCCGTAGCTCAGTTGGATAGAGCGCTTCCCTCCGAAGGAAGAGGTCGGACGTTCGAATCGTCTCGGGTCCGCCATTTCTTATAGGGGTGTACACCCCTATAAGAAATGGGTGGAAACGCCGATGAGAACGTAGTTCGACAAAAAGCTTAGCGAACCGAAGGTGAGCTTAGCGTTTGCGACGCAGGAAAATCTTGGATTTTCCGAGTACATCGTCTCGGGTCCGCCATTAGCCGCAGTAGGTTTGCTTAAGCAAACCGTTACGAGGCTTATGTCCTCCGAAGCCTTGGCGTAGGAGGACTTTCGATAGCGTAGGGGGACTTTGGATGCTAGACAAAAAGCTTAGCGAACCGAAGGTGAGCTTAGCGTTTGCGACGCAGGAAAATCTTGGATTTTCCGAGTACATCGTCTCGGGTCTACTATTAAAAAAGTCACTATGAAACTAGCCTTTTTCTTAGCAACCATCCTTCTTTCAACTACCGCATATGCGGCCGGGTCATTCCGCTTAGATGAAGAGCTACAGCCTATTCTAAAGCAGCAGCCACACTTACATAGTTTTGTTCTTAACAACTTTGATACACACTGGACCGGCAGCGCCAACAGAATAGGGTATAACGTCAATACCCGCCTGGGAGGCACAAGGATAGGCCCCTACTACCTTAACGCCAAACCAAAAGGAACAGAGGGTGAATATATTTTTACATTAGTATTCCACACACAAATAACCTATCTCGATCAAGAAGGAGAAAAAACAACCTTAGAAAACGCCTACCATATACAAGAATCCCTCCGCTCCATTGAAATCACTCCAGCCCATCCATCGCAATAATCTTACGGAAGAAGAGAAAAATTCCCCACAAAACCCCTTGCCCAATGTATATATTCAATATATACATTAAGGATGCTTCATGATATACTTGCAGCATGTATCGGTTTTGACTGGGATACAGGAAATGCCCATAAGAATTGGGAAAAACACCTGATATCCCAAGCAGAATGCGAACAAGTATTTTTTAACGAACCATTGTTATTATTGGCAGATGAAAAACACTCCAAGGCAGAAAAACGGTATCACGCTTTAGGACGCACCAACACAAACAAACCCCTATTTGTCGTGTTTACGATACGCAAAAACCATATTCGCATTATTTCTGCCCGGAGAATGAATACAAAGGAGCGTGCACTCTATGAAAAAGCGTAAATCCATTCCCACTTTTAAAAACGCTGCTGAAGAAGCCGCGTTCTGGGCAACGCATGATAGTACGGAATATCTCGATTGGTCTAAAGCCAAGAAGGCGGCGTTCCCTAACCTAAAACCGTCTACAAAAACCATTTCCCTGCGCTTACCCGAAACCCTGCTGGAAGACATCAAAATGCTTGCCAATAAACACGATGTCCCTTACCAATCTTTGCTCAAAATTCTCCTCGCAAATGCCGTAAACAAAGAATTGCAGGATTCTTAAACGCTGCTATCCTACCTTCTCACAAAATAGAGATGAAGAGGAGGTAACCCTTTATGAAAACACGTGATTTTGATAGCGCCTTCGATTCAGGCAAAGACATTACAAAACAGCTAAATACCAAAGAGGCGCGCCGCGTAAACCAGGAGCAGCGCCGCGTAAATGTCGATTTTCCGATATGGATGATTGAATTATTGGATAAAGAAGCGCATCGTGTTGGCGTCACCCGTCAAGCTATTATTAAAATGTGGCTGGCCGAACGTTTAGAGAATGAATAATGCCAAAAAAACCCGCTGATCCCCTCCAAGAGCACCTCGCGCCACATGCAGCGGTGAAAGAGCGCTTAAAAGACCTTTCCGCAGAAGAGGCCGGCGCGTTGTTCTTCCACATGCTAAACACGCCCGAATATGTCAGCCAGATCGCCCAGATCATGGCGAGCACCGGCTATGCCCAACGCAACATGCCCTTTGCCGGCGCGAAAGGCACGCTCGGCGATGAAGTCATCCTCTCGCGCTGGCGCAAAGCCGCGAGCGGCTCCATCATCATCGCCACGCGCTATAACGCTGGCGGCGAGCTGGAAATCCTATTCGGCAAAAAACAGGTCGCAGATTTTGAACACCCTTTCTGGGCCCTGCCCGGCGGGCATTACGAGCTCGATCACCACCAAAACCTTGAGCACACGCTGGTCGCTGAGCTCATCGAGGAAACCGGCATCATCCCGCTCACCGACGAATTCCTCGACTATATCAAAGCCACCATCGAGGAAGAAAAAGACATCCTCCCCTATAACAGCGTAGAAGAAGCGGGCGAGGAGTTCATCTCGCGCGATCTCGCCTGGGAGCTCATCACCGTCATCTCCGGCCCCAAAGCCAATTGGGCCAAGCGCTCGATTAATGTCGCCTACCGCGTGCATTTCAACGATGGCGACCGCCTCCGCCCCACGGGCAGTGATGATATCGGTGAGCTCACCTGGTTTCCGCTCAGCAAAATCGAAATCGGCGATCCTGATACCCACCCCAAAGGCGCACCCCTAGAGGAAGACCGCGTTTATCTCAGCACCCTGCATTATGGTAATGACGAAGCAGTCGAAATGACCTTGCGCAAAATCCGTGCCCTGCAGCTTGCCACCAAGCTCGCGAAAGACACCTCGGCGGAAGATCTGTGCTTCTTCTTCCACTATATCCGCCATCTCAAATCCTATTCCTATACGCTGGAAGATGTATACGGCTTAAAACACGGCACCATCTTGCGCAACCACATCGTCGGGCCCAAACATAATGAATATGTTGAACGCGCCTTTGCCATGCATAACCTATTGCCCCATCTGGAAAAAGATATCCACCGCCTGCTGCATCATAAAGAGAACACCTCGCTGCATCTGGATATCCAAAAACACCTCATCACCCCCTTCATCACCGAGGAGGATTATAGGTAAAGCCTCTCTGTCGTCTGCCTGCCATTCCTCGCAAGACGCTGCTCCCAATCTCCCTGGTGTCCCGGTATTTTCTTATCTTTCGCTGCTGCGCCTTGTGGTGCTTTTTCAAGAAAATCCAGCTCCCCCTGCCCTAGCCCAAAAAATGCACCTATAAAGCCTTTTCTAGGCTGAACTTCTCCCCTAATCCACTTACTCCATCTGTTGCCCGTAGTGCTTTTTGGATCAATCTGCTTTTGAATTGTGACTCCGTTAAGCGGCTGACATTCTTGAATCTCTTGAATCTCTTTCCCAGACTGTATCCTTTTCATTATTTCATGCCACGATACTGCACGGTCACCTATAAGCGCATGCGAAGCCATCAGCTCATAACATATCTGCCCAGTATTTTTCGGCTTTCTCCTTCTATCCGCATGGTCCCTAAAAATCTCCCCTTTCGTTGCAAAAGAAAGCGGTGATACACACGCAATATGCAGCGTTGCCTTTTGTTGTGCATCAAGTACCGCATCCGGAAACACGCCCAATATGTCTCTTAAGTGATTTACAGTAGCTTCCGTTTTTTTAACCGGACCATAAAAAACATAGTGTATAGTAGGGTCTGTGATAGAAATATTCTGCCCTTTTAGCGCCTGTCGCACATCCTTCTTCTCCAACCTCCGTGCCTCCAGTAATATATCTGGATTCTTTGTAGCTTCTGCTAGCACCGCCCCCCATGAGCGAAAATCCTTATCCACAACACATAAACTATCCATTACCGCTGGCCCTATTTCATAGATGGCAGGAAGCTCGCCCTCTTTTTTAAACACCTCACTACAATGGGTAAATATTTCTTCCAATGCATAGGCATGTTTGGATATGCCACAGCTCGCAAATAGTGCAAATCGCTCCTGCGGTGTCAGGTGGAGCACCTCAGCCATCCTTTTCCAATGTTTCTGAGAAATAGCGTCATCGCCCTTAAGCCATGTGGAAATAACCCCATTAGATACTTTAAGTGCTTTTGCCAGCCCAGATGTCACCCAAGATCGATCCGCCCGTGCATCGACGATACCTGGGTCGCGCCACCGTGCATCTTCTATTCCTTGACTTTCTGCTTCTTCACGCGTCACAAATACCTTTTTTGTCTTGGAATATCCTCGCTCAAACAATATATCCCTAAATACTTCATTCGCTGGGCGAGCATCCAGCTTATACTGCGCCCGTAGCGTCTTAGCTCCTACCAACTCTAAATAATCTGACGCTTGTTCAAACATACCTAACTCCTACCCCCTACCGCCCGCGGCCGGCTGCTGGCCCGAGGCGTTCTGTGGCCCCTTCTACCGCCTTATCTGTATGCGGTGTGCTCTCATCTGTCTTATCCACCGCATCCTCACCCGGTTTTTTCTCCTGCTCCTTACCCGCTTCCTTATCCGGCTTTTTATCTACCTCCTCCTCTTCCACCGCCGGCTCCGGCACCGCAGGCTGCGTCACATCCAAATCCGCTGCATTCGGCGCATCATCAATCATATCATCAATTGACCGTTGATACGGTGTAGTTGTATTCACAAGGCTTTTTAGCCATGGAATCGCTACTAAATGCATAAAACCTATTGCCCCTACTACCGCTGCCAAACCTACTCTGCCTGCTATGGAAACACTTCTGTTAAACCAATCCACGCCCTCCAACATCCAAGCAACCGGCTTCCGCCAACCTTTCGGCGCTTGCTCCACCTCCGCCTGCGCGCGGGTAAAGTAAGCATTGCCCGGCAACACCCCTTTACCATCATCGATTTGATATCCACCATCAGCAAGCATCTCCCGCAACCCACCTGCATTTCTTAGCACCACCTGTTCCTCAAAGGCGCGTTTCGGCACATCAACACCTACCGTACCTACATTTTCCCCATACTCATCTCCTATATCTTTATCCCGTAACACTACACGGCGTTTTCCAATATGCCTTTGTAAAAGCTTCACAACCCCAGCATCTATAAAAGGACTGCCTTCTGTTCCACGAATCCGTACCATCTCTCCCGGAAAAAAACTTCTTACCCGCTGCACCAACTTCCCTGCCGAGGCCAATAAATTCCCAACACCCCATCCGCGCGGCTGTTTTGCTGCAGCAGGGCTCACCGTTGCCGCTGCTGCCGGCTTTTCTGGCGTCGCCTTCTTATCCGCACCCGGCACAGCAATCTCCCGCGCCTGTGCATACTCTGCTATAGGCTGTGTATATTCTTGCGGATCCTTCCCAAGAGTGCTTTTTCCAACAGAACAACCCGTATCAAAAATGAATTTTCTAAACTCAGAATCAGTGCGAAGCAGCGCGTCAAAATGATCTTCCCGCACGACCGTGTAATAGGGTTCCTTATCCCTCTTCGCCACCCAGTTTCCACCAAGCCGTCCTATCAGCGCCTCTGTAATCGTGCCCACAACCTTCGGATCTTCATGCCAAATATGCACATTTCCTGGCGCCTTCTTCTTCTCTTCCACCACCTGCTCCTATATCGTTGACCTAAACGCGGTAGTCTCTATGATACCCGACAAAAGTTAAGAAAAAGTTAACAAAAACGAGTTTTTATGATGGAAAATCAGGCCGATATCATTAATACCGCATGGGAAAATCGCGATCACATCTCGCTTGAGACCACGGGTGAAATCCGCGATGCGGTGGAACACACCCTGGATGCGCTGGATAGCGGCGCGCTCCGCGTTGCTGAGAAGAAAAACGACGCCTGGGAGGTCAATCAATGGGCAAAAAAAGCCGTATTGCTCTCCTTCCGCTTAAACCCCATGCAGCTCATCAGCCACGGGCCCTCCACCCCAAGTGCGGCGAATGATGGCGTTAGTGAGCGCGCCTATTGGTATGATAAAGTCCCCTCCAAATTCCTCGGCTGGGATGAAGCCCGCTTCAAACAGGCCGGCTTCCGCGCAGTGCCCGGCGCGCTGGTGCGTCGCTCCGCTTATATCGCTTCCGATGTGGTGCTGATGCCGAGTTTCGTTAATCTCGGCGCCTATGTCGATGAAGGCACGATGGTCGATACTTGGGCCTCGGTCGGCTCCTGCGCGCAAATCGGCAAACACTGCCATATCTCCGGCGGTGCGGGCATTGGCGGCGTGTTAGAACCCTTACAAGCCGGCCCCGTCATCATTGAAGATAACTGCTTCATCGGCGCCCGCAGCGAAATCGCCGAGGGTGTCATCGTCGAAGAGGGCGCGGTGATCTCCATGGGCGTGTATATCGGCGCTTCCACCAAAATCGTCGACCGCAGCACCGGCGAGGTCACCTATGGCCGCGTACCGGCCTATTCGGTAGTGGTGCCTGGCGCGCTGCCCGGCAAAACGCCTGATGCGCCCCAGCTTTATTGCGCGGTGATCGTCAAACAAGTCGATGAAAAAACCCGCAGCAAAACCAGTGTCAACGAACTGCTACGGGCGTAATCCCCTCACACAAAATCCTCCCTTGCAAAAAGCGGGGGAGCCTGTTTAATGGGTAGTTGAATCAGCACGCACTTTTTGGTTGATTCATCGCCATATAATACACCTTAACAAGGAGCGCCCCCACCTGTGACACAGCGTCGTTTTGAATTAGAGGATTATTTCTTCACCAGCGAATCGGTCTCTGAGGGCCATCCTGATAAAGTCTGCGATCAAATCTCCGACGCTATTCTCGATGCCTATCTCACGCAAGATCCCTATGCCCGCGTGGCGGCGGAAACCTTGGTCTGCCCCGGTCGCGTCATCATCGCCGGTGAGGTACGCGGCCCGGATATCCCCAAAAGCACGATTGAAGACATCGCACGCCAGCAAATTCGCCATATCGGCTATGCGCAGGAGGGGTTCCATTGGGAAAACGTTGCGGTTGAAGTCCTCCTCCACCAGCAATCCGCCGATATCGCGCAGGGCGTCGATGCCGAAGAGCACACGCTCGAAGGCGCCGGCGATCAGGGCATTATGTTCGGCTATGCCTCGGATGAAACCGAAGCACTCATGCCCGCACCGATCTATTATTCCCACCTGATCTTACAGCGCCTGTTTGCCGCGATTCATGCCGGCGAGGTCACCGGGCTCGGGCCAGATGCGAAAAGCCAGGTCTCGCTCGTTTATGAGCATGATACCCCTGCCCGCGCTAAATCGGTCGTCGTCTCGATCCAGCATAGCGAAGACCTTACCCAAGATCAGGTGCGCGAGAAAATCCGCCCCTTTGTCGAAGAGACGCTTCCCAAAGGCTGGATGTGCGAGGAAGACGAGTTCTATGTCAACCCCACCGGGCGTTTCGTCATTGGTGGACCGGTGGGTGATGTCGGCCTCACCGGGCGCAAAATCATCGTCGACACCTATGGCGGGGCCGCTCCGCATGGTGGCGGCGCCTTTTCGGGCAAAGACCCGTCTAAGGTTGATCGCTCAGCGGCCTATGTCTCACGCTATCTGGCGAAAAACGTCGTCGCCTCCGGGCTCGCACAGGGCTGCACCATTCAGCTTGCCTATGCGATTGGCGTTGCAAAACCCCTCTCACTCTATGTTAACACCCATGGCACCGGCGAAGTACCCGACGAAACACTCGCCACCCGCCTGCAAGAGCTCGTCGATCTCTCGCCCTGGGGTCTGCGCGATCACCTACAGTTGCACAAACCGATCTATCTCCCCAGCGCAGCATACGGGCATTTCGGCCGCGAACCCACCGCAGAGGGGCATTTCTCCTGGGAAAAATGCGACCTCATCGACGCGCTGAAAGAGGGGCTCTAAGCCTCCACCGCCCACCCCATATTATATACATACTATGTATATAATATGTTGACATGATATACCCATTATGCCATAACTATTCCAGCTGGTGAGTGCACCAGTTGCGGTGGTAAATGCTACTCTTAGAGTAAGGGTATCATAGGGTGTAAATGGGGCTGCAGGCCATCAACCACCCCTTGGAACCCTATCTTTAGAAAAGGTCGCGTATGTCGATATTTAACGCCTTGGCGATGCGCGCGATGTTGTCCAGTGACACATTCCGCTCGCCGCGTTCGATATCACCGATATAGGTGCGGTGTAATCCGCAGGCTTGCGCGAATGCTTCTTGCGAGGCACCTTTGGCTTTCCGGAGCTCTCGCACCCGTTGGCCAAACCGTACTCGCACTGCTGTCTGTGTTTTTTTACTGGTCATGCTCGCCGTAAACGTGTATAGATAGCATTAAAAAAGAAGACTATAAGTGGCACTACTGAAATATGTATTACCGCTGGTTGTATCAATAAAAAAGAGCGTAGGGAAGTAAAAAATGTCAGAAAAGAAACAAACGCGTACAACTGATCGTGATACAGAATTGGGGAAAAAGATGCGTTTTTTCCGCCGTATGCAGGGGTTGAGCCAAAAACAACTCGCGCAAGAATTGGGCCTCAGCTTTCAGCAAATCCAGAAATATGAAGCGGGGACGAATCGCATCAGCGCCGCCAAGCTTGAACAAATGAGCGCTGTGCTTGGCATCCCGCTCTCGTATTTTTTTGAGCAATCCTTGGAAGATAGTGAGTATCTCGACATCCTGCAGGATAAATCCGTGGTCAAACTCGCCCGGCTCTATACGAAAATTTCCTCCAAGCGCCTGCGCAATCTGTTGCTTCATAATGCCAAAGTGCTCTCACAAGAAAATAACAACTAGCCCTTATGCCCCTTGCTATGCGCCTGCTCCTGCACATCCTCGCCTTCCTCTCCCTGCTCCTCCTGATCCAGTGCAGCCCTATCGAAGTCACCCCTAAGCGCCACCCCATCGTCCACACCACGTCTTAAAACTTCATAGCCCGTTCACCTAAGCATTTGCAGCAAGCAGAAAGGGCTAAGCAGAATGACTATAGACCTTTGCTCTCCCACCCCCTATACTGCCGCGCGCCATGACCAATGTAGCGGTAATAGGCTCCCAGTGGGGCGATGAAGGCAAAGGCAAAATTGTCGATTGGCTTTCGGAAAAAGCGGACATCATCACCCGCTTTCAAGGCGGGCATAATGCCGGTCACACACTCGTGGTTGATGGCACCACCTATAAGCTAAGCCTTCTGCCCTCCGGCGTGGTTCGCCCGGGCAAAATCTCGGTCATCGGCAATGGTGTGGTCATCGATCCGGGTGCCTTGCTCGCCGAAATCGCACGCGTGCAGGAACAGGGCGTCACCATTACCCCCGATAATCTGATGATCGCAGAAAACGCCGCGCTCATCCTCCCACTCCACCAACAGATGGACCAAGCCGCAGAAAAAACCCGCGGCACCAGTAAGATCGGCACCACCGGCCGCGGCATTGGCCCGGCCTATGAGGATAAAATCGGCCGCCGCGCCATTCGCCTCTGCGATCTCGCCCATCCTGAAACACTCCGCGCCCGCGTTGAAGGCCTGGTCGCCCACCATAATCTCCTCCGCCGCGGCAGCGATGTGGAAGAAATCGCCGCTGAAGACATCATCGAAAGCCTCACCGCCTTAGCGCCCCAGCTCCTCCCCTTCATGCAGCCGGTCTGGCGCCAGCTTGATGCCTGGAGCACAGAGGGCAAGCGCAACCTGTTCGAAGGCGCGCAGGGCGTCATGCTCGATACTGATCACGGCACCTATCCCTTCGTCACCTCGTC
>JANQQO010000004.1 GCA_028289305.1 Rickettsiales bacterium
CGAGCCGTTTTCTGCCCTGGCCTTCAAAGTGATGACTGATCCCTTCGTCGGCTCGCTCACCTTCGTGCGTATCTATTCTGGCACGCTCGAATCCGGCGCCAGCGTCAATAACCCGGTAAAAAGCAAAAAAGAGCGTATCGGCCGTATGCTGCTAATGCATGCCAATAGCCGTGAAGATGTTAAAATTGCGCATGCTGGCGATATCGTCGCTATTGCAGGCCTGAAAGACACTACCACGGGTGACACGCTCTGCGATCCCAACAACCCGGTCATCCTGGAGCGTATGGAATTCCCAGAGCCCGTGATCGAAGTGGCAGTAGAGCCCAAAACCAAGGCCGACCAAGAAAAAATGTCGCAAGCCATTGGCCGCCTGGTCGCAGAAGATCCGTCATTGCGCGTATCGGTGGATGATGAAAGCGGGCAAACCGTGCTCAAAGGCATGGGTGAGCTCCACTTGGAAATCATCATCGACCGCATGAAGCGTGAGTTCAATGTAGAAGCCAATATCGGCGCTCCACAGGTGGCGTATCGCGAAACCATCACGCAAAACTCGGATATCGACTACACCCACAAGAAACAAACCGGTGGTGCGGGGCAATTTGCTCGCGTCAAAATCCTGTTCGAGCCACTCGAAGCAGGGAATGGGTTTGAGTTCGAAAACAAGGTGGTTGGTGGTAACGTGCCGCGGGAATACATCCCAGCGGTGGAAAAAGCTATCGATGCCGAGCGCGAGAACGGTATCCTAGCTGGCTACCCTACCATCGATTTCAAAGCCACACTGTATGATGGCGCCTACCACGATGTTGACTCCAGCACGATGGCGTTCGAAGTGGCTGCGAAAGCGGCCTTCCGCGAAGGCATGTCTAAAGCAACACCTAAAATCCTAGAGCCTATCATGAAGGTAGAGGCTGTCACCCCAGAAGAATATATGGGAGACATTATCGGCGACCTGAATAGCCGCCGTGGCCAAGTGCAAGGCATGGAAGACCGCGGCAACGCCAAGGTGGTTGATGCCATGGTGCCGCTTGCTACCATGTTCGGCTATGTGAACAACCTGCGCTCCTTGTCACAAGGCCGCGCACAGTTCACCATGGAATTCGACCATTACGAGCAGGTCCCGCAAAACGTTGCCGAAGAAATTCAGGCAAAAGTTGCGTAATAAAAACAAATGAAATGAGTGGTTGCTTTTTCGCACGAAGCAGCGTATATAGGCCACCCCGGTTAGGGGTTCGGGGTAAAAGTTGAACCCCAACCTCTATAGTAGAAACGAGTATTTTGCTCCAGATTTAGGAGCAACATTGGCGAGGAGCGGAACGTACGAAAAGGTACTTGAGCACCACAGGCAATGGTGCGACGACAATATGGAGCAAAAGACGAAGTTTATATAGGGGTATAGCTCAGTTGGTAGAGCGGCGGTCTCCAAAACCGCAGGTCGCGGGTTCGAGTCCTGCTGCCCCTGCCATGTGAGCATCGGTTTTATGGAAAGCATTGCTCCCGTAAAACAAAAAGGAAAGAATATGGCAAATGTAACGCCAGCAAAGTTTGTAGAACAGGTAAAACAAGAGACATCACGCGTCACCTGGCCCACCCGCAAGGAAACGCTGATCTCTACGGCAACGGTCCTCGTGATGGTCACCATCGCCGCAGTGTTTTTCCTCTTTGCAGATTGGGTGATTTCCTCGCTGGTACAGTACATTTTAGGGATTTAAACCATGGCAAAATGGTACATCGTACATGCCCATTCGGGCAGTGAGAAACGCGTTGCACAGTCGATCAAAGATCAGGCTGCCAAGAAAGGCATGGAAGAATCAATCGAAGAGGTCTTCGTGCCCGTCCAGAATGTCGTGGAGATGAAAAAAGGTCGGAAAACCAATGCAGAACGCAAATTCTTCCCAGGATATGTGTTGGTCAAAATGGATCTCAACGACGATAGTTGGCACCTCATTAAAAGCATTCCAAAAGTCACTGGCTTCCTCGGTGGCAGCGGCAATAAGCCAAGCCCCATCCCAGAACACGAAGTGAACGACATCTTCCGCCAAGTAGAAGAAGGCATCACGGCGCCAAAACCCTCCGTCACCTACGATATTGGCGATACCGTCAAAATCGTGGATGGGCCGTTCGAATCCTTCACTGGCGTGGTAGAGGGCCTAGACGAAGAAAAAAGCAAACTGGCTGTAGCCGTCACCATTTTCGGCCGCGCTACCCCAGTTGATCTTGAATATGCACAAGTGGAGAAGGTGTAACATGGCAAAGAAAGTCGCAAATATCATCAAGCTGCAAATCGATGCAGGTAAAGCAAATCCATCACCGCCCGTTGGTCCTGCTCTCGGCCAGGCTGGCGTGAATATCATGGATTTCTGTAAGGCATTTAACGACGCTACCAAAGAACAGCAGGGCCCTATCCCCGTGGTCATTACCGTCTATGAAGACCGTTCTTTCACCTTTGTGACTAAAGTAGCACCGGCTTCATACCTCATCAAACAAGCGATGAAGCTGAAGAAAGGCTCATCCGCACCGGGCAAAGACATGGTTGGCAAGGTCTCCATGGCCAAGCTGCGTGAAGTCGCTGAAATAAAAATGAAAGACCTGAACACGACCGATATTGATGCCGCCGCACGTATTATGGCGGGTACGGCAGTATCCATGGGCTTAGAAGTAGTGGAGTAAGAAAAATGGCAGGAAAACGCATCAAAGCCGCTCGCGAGGCTATCAACCAAGAAAAGCTCTACGACCTCAAAGAGGCTGTGAGCACGCTTAAAACACTACCATCGAAAGTCAAATTCGATGAACCCATCGATATCGCCATCAATCTTGGTGTTGATCCACGCCAGTCGGATCAAACCGTGCGTGGCGTTACGCCTATGCCCCATGGCCTAGGTAAAACCGTTCGTGTTGCTGTGTTTGCGAAGGATGCAAAAGCAGAAGAGGCAAAAAAAGCCGGCGCTGACGAAGTTGGGAGTGAAGAATTAGTTGCAAAAATTCAAAAAGGTGATATGAACTTCGACCGCTGCATCGCTACCCCGGATATGATGGGTGAGGTTGGAAAAGTGGCAAAATTACTCGGCCCGCGTGGGTTGATGCCTAATCCCAAGCTCGGCACCGTCACAGAAGACGTAGCAGAAGCAGTGAAAAAAGCAAAAAGCGGTGAAGTAGAATTCCGCGCAGACAAGGGCGGCATCGTCCATGCCAGCGTTGGAAAAACAAGCTTTAAAGAAGATGCATTGGTAGAAAATGTAAAAGCCTTGGTGGCGGCAGTGAAGCAAGCAAAACCTTCCGGTGCTAAGGGTACATATATTGAAAAAGTTGCGCTAAACCCCACCATGGGCCCAAGCGTAAAAGTAGATGTAGCAAGCGTATAAGCGCTTAAAAAAAGGAATAGTATTGTGGATCGTGCACAGAAAAAGAATGCCGTTGCTGAGTTAAACGAAGCACTAAGCGGAGATACAAAATCCGTCGTCATTCTCTATTACCGCGGCCTCACCGTGGCAGAGATGAGCGATCTGCGTAGCAAAGCGCGTGAAAACAGCGTCAGTATTAAAGTAACTAAGAACACGCTGACCAAACGCGCATTAGAAGGAACCGAATTCAGCGGCCTGGCCGAGCTTTTCTCTGGCCCCACCGCGATTGCATTTTCAAACGATGAAGTAGCAGCTGCCAAAACCATCGTTGATTTTGCAAAAGAAAATGAGAAGGTAGAAATTGTTGCCGGCGCGCTCGGTAATAAAACGCTGGAACTCAGTGAGGTCAAATCCCTCGCTTCCTTACCTTCGCTAGACGAATCACGAGCAAAACTCATTGCTTTGATCAATACGCCAGCTACGAAGCTTGCTGGTGTGTTGCAATCGGCTACCGCGCAAGTGCCGCGTGTGTTGGCCGCGAAAGCTTCGGCTGGAGAATAAACTAACAACCAACCGTAAAAGGGGTAATACCATGGCCGCGAACTTGGAACAAATTGCTGAAGATCTTTCGGCGCTTACCGTAATGGAAGCATCGGAGCTCTCCAAACTGCTCGAAGAAAAATGGGGCGTTTCTGCCGCTGCTCCTGTTGCCGTTGCTGCAGCACCTGCTGCTGGCGGCGCAGAAGAAGCTGCAGAAGAAAAGGACGAATTTGAAATCGTTCTGGCCGCTGCAGGTGACAAGAAAATCAATGTCATCAAAGAAGTGCGTACCATCACCGGTCTTGGCCTGAAAGAGGCTAAAGATCTGGTAGAGTCAGCACCAAAAAGCCTTAAAGCTGGCGTGAAAAAAGAAGACGCTGAGAAGTTTAAGGCAGCACTTGAAGCAGCAGGCGCCACCGTCGAGCTTAAATAATACAAATAGCGACACACCGCTACGTCGCTTGCCTCTTTTAATAGAAATGGGCAAGTGCTGCGGTGTGCGTTGTTATGTGTTAAAGCACGTATAGGTGTAGCTAGCGCAGCGCAAAACACCAATACGTTGTAGGTGTCCGTTTGAAGATCTGTTTTAAAGAAGTCTAAATACCGCAACTGTTTAGTAAGGAAATCATACTCCTATGGCATACTCTTTCACCGCTCGTAAACGCATTCGTAAAAACTTCAGCCGCACCAAGAAAGCGGCAGCCATGCCAAATCTCATTGAGATTCAAAAACGCTCTTATGACAGCTTCCTTCTAGCAGATACCAAAGCGGAAGAGCGGGCAGATGCTGGGCTGCAAGCCGTGTTCAAATCCGTCTTTCCCATAGAGAACTTCACCGAAACGGCCACGTTGGAGTTCGTGAAATACGAGATTGAAGCACCGAAATACGATGTCGATGAATGTATTCAGCGCGACCTTACCTTTGCAGCACCCCTGAAAGCCACGCTACGCCTTATCGTCTGGACAGTCTATGAAGATACCGGTGCACGGGAAATAAAAGGCATCAAGGAACAAGAGGTCTATCTCGGTGATATCCCTCTCATGACCGAGCACGGCACCTTCATCATCAACGGCACCGAGCGTGTTATCGTCTCGCAAATGCACCGCTCACCCGGCGTATTCTTCGACCACGATAAAGGCGCCACCCACAGCTCTGGTAAGCTGCTCTATTCCGCCCGCGTCATTCCTTACCGCGGTTCTTGGCTCGATTTCGAATTCGATGCAAAAGACCTGCTCTACTTCCGTGTGGATCGCCGCCGTAAACTGCATATCGCAAGCCTGTTGCGCTCTATCGAGATGGATACGCAAGAAATCCTCAAAACATTCTACACACCAGTTAGCTATAAAAAAGCCAAGAAGGGCTGGGCCACCGAGTTCGTCTTTGAAAAATACAAAGGCATTCGCCTAGAAAACGATCTGGTCGATGCAAAAACCGGTAAAGTCATTGCCGAAACCGGCACCAAGATGACACCGCGCATCGGTAAAAAACTCAAAGAAGACGGTGTCAAAGAAGTACTCGCAACACCAGAAGAAATGGCGATAAAATATAGCGCCGAAGACATTATCGATAGCAGCACCGGAGAAGTGCTCATAAAAGCAGGTGATCAATTCTCTCCAGAGCTTATCGACACATTAGAAGAACAGAAAGTCAAAGAGCTTAAGGTCTTAGACACCTCTGTCAGCGGTGATTACATCTTAAAATCCCTCGCGGTGGATAAAAACACCACCCGCGAAGACTCGCTGATCGATATCTATAAAGTGATGCGTCCAGGCGAGCCACCAACAGCTGAAGCCGCTGAAGCCATGTTCCAAAGCCTGTTCTTCGACTCAGAGCGCTACGACCTCTCTGATGTCGGCCGCATGAAAACCAATGCACGGCTTGGTTTGGAGCATGAGGAAGGCCTGCACACTCTCACCAAAGACGATGTCATTGAAATCGTCCGCACCCTGGTAAACTTGAAAAACGGCATCGGCGAGATCGACGATATCGACCATCTCGGCAACCGCCGTGTGCGCTCGGTTGGCGAGCTGATGGAAAATCAGTTCCGCATTGGCCTACTCCGCATGGAGCGCGCCATCATCGAGCGTATGAGCTCGGTAGAAGCCGACACCATCATGCCGCATGATCTAATCAACGCAAAACCGCTTGCTGCAGTCATCCGTGAATTCTTTGGCTCCTCGCAGCTTTCCCAATTTATGGACCAAACCAACCCGCTATCTGAAGTCACGCATAAGCGCCGTCTGTCTGCGCTGGGCCCTGGTGGCCTTACGCGTGAGCGTGCTGGGTTTGAGGTGCGCGACGTTCACACCACGCACTATGGCCGCATCTGCCCGATTGAAACCCCAGAGGGCCCGAATATCGGCCTTATCAACAGCCTTGCGAGCTATGCGCGCATCAATAAATACGGCTTCATCGAAAGCCCATACCGCAAGGTAGAAAACGGCAAAGTCACCGAGGAAGTGCACTACCTCTCCGCCATCGAAGAAGGTAAATACACCATCGCGCAGAGCAACGCCGAAATCGATGCACAGGGTAAAATCACTGGCGATCTGGTCAGCTGCCGTAAAAATGGTGACTTCGTGATGTCACACCCTTCCAACATCGACTTCATCGATGTATCACCAAAACAATTGGTATCCGTTGCCGCATCGCTCATCCCCTTCTTGGAAAATGACGATGCAAACCGCGCCTTGATGGGCTCAAACATGCAACGCCAAGCCGTGCCATTGCTACGTGCGGAAGCACCGCTCGTCGGCACCGGTATGGAAGAAATCGTCTCGCGCGACTCCGGTGTTACCGCCGTTGCCCGCCGCAACGGTATCGTAGACCAGGTAGACGCTACCCGTATCGTAGTGCGTGCTACTGCCGATAACGATAATAAAGCCGTTGGCGTGGATATTTATAACCTCAAGAAATTCCAACGCTCCAACCAAAACACCTGCATCACCCAGCGCCCGCTGGTGAAAGTCGGTGATAAGGTAAAATCGGGTGACATCATCGCCGATGGCCCAAGCACCGATCTCGGCGAGCTTGCACTCGGCCGTAACGTGATGGTCGCCTTCATGCCATGGAATGGCTATAACTTCGAAGACTCCATCCTGATCTCCGAACGCGTGGTGAAAGAGGATGTCTACACCTCCATTCACATCGAAGAATTCGAGATCATGGCCCGCGATACCAAGCTTGGCCCAGAAGAAATCACCCGCGATATCCCCAATGTCGGCGAAGAATCGCTACGCCATCTCGATGAGGTGGGCACCGTGCTCATCGGTGCGGAAGTAAAAGCCGGTGATATTCTGGTTGGAAAAGTCACGCCAAAGAGCGAATCCCCGATGACGCCTGAAGAAAAACTGCTGCGCGCCATCTTTGGTGAAAAAGCCGCTGATGTACGCGACACCTCAATGCGCGTGCCTCCTGGTGTTACAGGCACAGTGGTAGATGTGCGTATTTTCTCCCGCCGTGGTATCGAAAAAGATGAGCGTGCGCTGGCTATAGAACGTGCAGAAATCGAGCGCCTGGGTAAAGACCGCGATGACGAATTCGCGATCCTAAGCCGCCATATCTATGACCAATTGGAAGATATCCTTGCTGGCAAAGAAGCGGCATCTGGCCCTGATAGCATCAAAAAAGGCACGAAGATCACCGCTGATATGCTCGCCAAACTGCCACATGCAAAATGGTGGAACATCGCACTTAAAAACGACAAGGCGATGAGTGAGATTGAAAAACTCAAAAAAGAGCTCGATGAAATCCAAATCAGTCTTGATAAACGCCTGCAGGATAAAATCGAGAAAGTGCAAGCAGGCGATGATCTGCCTTCCGGCGTGCTGAAAATGGTTAAGGTATTCGTTGCGGTGAAGCGCAAGCTACAGCCAGGCGATAAAATGGCTGGTCGCCACGGAAACAAAGGTGTGATCTCAAAAATCTGCCCAGCAGAAGACATGCCATACCGCGCTGATGGTACCCCGGTTGATATCGTGCTGAACCCGCTTGGTGTGCCGTCACGTATGAATGTAGGACAGATCTTGGAAACCCACCTTGGCTGGGCCTCTCACAATATTGGCCTGCAAATCAAACAGCTCCTAAAAGGCCTGAATAAAACCGGCACGATCGACGACGTTAAGAAAAAGCTCAACAGTGTCTATATCGATGCTGATGAGAAAAAAGAAATCAAGGCAATGAACGATAATGAGGTGTTGGAGCTCTCCGGCAATCTGCAAAATGGTGTGCCGATCGCTACGCCTGTGTTTGATGGCGCAGAAGAGAAAGATATCGATGCCTTGCTTCAAGAGGCAGGCCTTGATACGTCTGGCCAGGAAGTCCTCTTTGATGGCCGCACCGGTGAGGCGTTTGATCGCCCAATCACCGTAGGCTGCATCTATATGATCAAACTCCACCACTTGGTGGATGATAAGATTCACGCTCGCTCCATCGGCCCATACAGCCTGGTGACGCAACAACCGCTGGGAGGTAAATCCCACTTCGGCGGCCAGCGTTTCGGAGAGATGGAATGCTGGGCACTGCAAGCCTATGGCGCCGCCTATACGCTGCAAGAGATGCTCACCGTCAAATCGGACGACGTTGCAGGACGCACCAAAGTCTACGAATCCATCGTTAAAGGCGATCACACATTTGAATCCGGCATCCCCGAATCCTTCAATGTGATGATCAAGGAATTGCGTTCGCTATGTCTGAATGTTGAGTTAGCGGAAGTTGAAGACTAATACGAGAGACCAAGAAAGGCTGCCCTTATGAATAATGCGCTCATCAACTTTTTTACTCCTACCCAAACTGCTCAGGACTTCGATGAAATCCAAATTTCTATCGCAAGCCCGGAAAAGATCCGTTCTTGGTCGTTTGGTGAGGTAAAAAAGCCAGAAACGATTAATTACCGCACGTTCAAGCCCGAGCGCGATGGGCTGTTCTGCGCCCGCATCTTCGGGCCGATCAAAGACTACGAATGCCTCTGCGGTAAATATAAGCGCATGAAATATCGCGGCATCGTCTGCGAAAAATGCGGCGTGGAAGTCACCACCTCCAAAGTGCGCCGTGAGCGCATGGGCCATGTCGAGCTCGCCTCACCCGTGGTGCATATCTGGTTCTTCAAATCTCTGCCTTCACGCATCGGCCTATTGCTCGATATCACCCTCAAAGATCTCGAAAAGGTGCTGTATTTCGAAAACTTCATCGTTGTTGAGCCCGGCCTCACACCGTTCGCACACGGTGAATTGCTCAACGAAGAGCAATACCAAAAGGCGCAGGAAGAATTCGGCAATGACGCCTTCACCGCTATGATCGGCGCAGAAGCTGTAAAATACATGCTCTCTGAGCTCGATTTAGAAGAAGAAAAAGTTAAGCTCCGTGATGATTTGGCCAGCACTAATTCTGAAGCAAAGCGCAAAAAATTCGTCAAACGCCTAAAACTCGTTGAGCATTTCATTGAGTCAGGCAACCGTCCAGAATGGATGGTGCTGGATGTAATCCCGGTCATCCCACCAGATCTGCGCCCCTTGGTACCGCTAGATGGTGGCCGTTTTGCGACCTCTGACCTAAACGATCTCTATCGCCGCGTTATCAACCGGAATAACCGTCTAAAACGCCTGCTTGAGCTCAAAGCGCCGGATATCATCATCCGCAATGAAAAACGCATGCTGCAAGAATCCGTCGACGCCCTGTTTGATAACGGTCGTCGCGGCCGCGTCATTAAAGACGCTAATAAGCGCCCGTTCAAATCCCTAAGCGATATGCTCAAAGGGAAGCAAGGCCGCTTCCGCCAGAATCTGCTCGGTAAGCGTGTCGACTATTCCGGCCGTTCGGTCATTGTGGTAGGCCCGGAGCTCAAACTCCACCAATGCGGTCTGCCTAAAAAAATGGCGCTCGAGCTCTTTAAACCGTTCATTTACGCCAAATTGGAACTATACGGCATGGCCTCCACCATCAAGCTTGCCAAGCGCATGGTGGAAATGGAGCGCCCTGAAGTCTGGGATATCCTAGAAGAAGTGATTCGCGAACACCCGGTGTTGCTAAACCGCGCTCCCACGCTCCACCGTCTCGGCATCCAGGCGTTTGAACCCATCCTCATTGAAGGGAAGGCCCTGCGTCTCCATCCGCTAGTATGTACCGCTTTTAACGCCGATTTCGATGGCGACCAAATGGCGGTCCACGTGCCTCTTTCCATTGAGGCACAGCTAGAAGCGCGCGTGCTTATGATGTCTTCAAACAACATCCTAAGCCCTGCAAATGGGAAGCCGATCATCGTGCCAACGCAGGATATCGTGCTTGGTCTTTATTATATCAGCCTTGAAAAAGAGGGTGAGCCTGGTGAAGGCATGGCGATTGGTGATCTTTCAGAATTGCACCATGCGCTTGATAACAAAGCCATCACCTTGCACAGTAAAGTGAAATATCGCTGCAACACGCTCAACAGCAAAGGCGAGCCGATTGCTGCCGTGGTGGAAACCACGCCAGGCCGTGTACTGCTCTCAGAGCTGCTTCCTACCGATGGCAAGCTAAGCTTTGATGTAGTCAACAAGCTGATGACCAAAAAAGAAGTCAGCAAACTGATCGACACAGTCTATCGCCATTGCGGCCAGAAAAAGAGCGTTATCTTTGCTGATCAATTGATGAAGCTCGGCTTCGCACACGCATGTACTGCCGGTATCTCCTTCGGTAAGGACGATATGCTCATCCCAAATAGCAAGGAATCACATATCAGCCATACGCTCGAAGAGGCAAAGCAATACGAAAAACAATATGCCGAGGGGCTCATCACCCAAGGGGAAAAATATAACAAGGTGGTAGACGCCTGGTCACAATGTACCGATCGCGTCGCCGGCGACATGATGAAACATATTTCCGGTGAAATCACAGATGAGAAGGCGAAGAAAGGCGACGAGCCAGACGTCAACTCCATCTACATGATGGCCCATTCCGGCGCACGTGGTTCCGCAGCACAGCTAAAACAGCTTGCAGGTATGCGTGGGTTGATGGCCAAGCCTTCCGGTGAAATCATCGAAACGCCGATCATCTCGAACTTTAAAGAAGGCCTCACCGTGTTGGAATACTTCAACTCCACCCACGGTGCGCGTAAAGGTCTTGCGGATACCGCGCTAAAAACAGCGAACTCCGGGTATCTCACCCGTCGCCTGGTTGACGTTGCGCAAGATTGCATCGTGTTTGAACACGATTGTGGCACCGAAAAAGGCCTCATCGCCCGCGCCACCATCGAAGGGGGCGAGGTGATAGAACCGCTTTCTGAAGCCATTCTTGGCCGCTGTGCTGCCATCGATGTGCATCACCCGGGCAATAACGAGCTTATTGTCGGCGCTGGTGAACTGATCGACGAAAAAATCGTCGGAAAGATCGAAGCGGCCGGCATCGAGTCCGTCCTCATTCGCTCCGTGCTCACCTGTGAAAGCAAGACTGGCACCTGCGCACTCTGCTATGGACGCGATCTTGCCAGCGGTGAACTGGTGAATGTCGGCGAAGCCGTCGGCGTTATTGCTGCACAATCCATTGGTGAACCAGGCACACAGCTTACTATGCGTACCTTCCACATTGGTGGTGCTGCCCAGCGCGGTGCAGAGCAATCCAGTGTTGAAGCCACCCATGATGGTGTAATCTCGCTTATCAACCGCAATATCGTGGTCGATAGTGAAAAACGGCACGTGGTGATGAGCCGCACCTGTGAACTCATCATCCAAGATGAGAAAAAAGGCACAGAAAAAGCCCGCTTTAAAATCCCTTACGGCGCGCGTATGCCTGTGGATGAAGGCGCGGTAGTGAAAAAAGGCCAAATCCTCGCTGAGTGGGATCCATATACCATCCCCATCATCACGGAACGTTCCGGCCTTGTCGTATACCGCGATATCGAAGAAGGTGTTTCCATGCGCGAGGAAACCGATGAAGCAACCGGTCTTTCCAACAAAGTCATCATCGACTGGAAACAGCAGCGCAAAGGCACCGATCTCCGCCCACGTATCACCTTGCGTGATAAAAAAGGCGAGATCATCAAACTGGCTAATGGGCTAGAAGCCCGCAACTTCTTGCCTATCGGCGCATTGCTCAATGTCGAAGACGGGGTAGAAGTCCATGCTGGTGACGTGCTTGCGCGTATTCCTCGTGAATCGAGCAAAACTCGTGATATCACCGGTGGTCTACCGCGTGTGGCTGAGCTGTTCGAAGCGCGCAAACCAAAAGACCACGCGATTATCAGCGAAGTGGAAGGCATGGTGGAGTTCGGTAAGGATTATAAATCCAAAGTCCGCCTCATCATCCGCCCGAAAGATGCAGATAAAGAGCCGGTGGAATATCTGGTACCAAAAGGAAAACACCTCACCGTCAATGAAGGCGATTATGTGAAAAAAGGTGACCTCCTGATGGACGGCACACCGGTACCACACGATATCTTGCGTGTCATGGGCATCGAAGCACTCGCCAAATACCTGGTCTCGGAAGTGCAGCAGGTCTATCGCCTCCAAGGTGTGGTCATTAACGATAAACACATCGAAGTGGTCATTCGCCAGATGCTACAGAAAGTGGAAATCACCAATCCGGGAGAAACCACCTTCTTAATTGGCGAACAAGTGGCCCGCGATGAGTTTGAAGAAGCCAATGCAAAAGCGGCCACAGAAGGCTATAAGCCTGCCGAAGCGGTACCGCTCTTGCAAGGTATCACCAAAGCCTCGCTGCAGACGAAATCCTTCATCTCCGCCGCATCGTTCCAAGAAACCACGCGGGTGCTCACCGAAGCTTCCGTAGCTGGTAAGAGCGATACGCTGACGGGCTTGAAAGAAAACGTCATTGTAGGACGCCTCATCCCAGCTGGCACGGGTTCATATATGAAAACCGTGCGCAAAGAAGCACTAAAGCGGGATAACGCATTGGCCCTCCTCAGAAATGAAGAGATAGAAACCGCCAATGAAAATGAGGAAGCCGCACCAGTACCAGAGGAAGAAACCCCTCCTACTGATACACCACCTGAAGAGCAGGGCGACGCCACCATAGAGGCGGAAGCACAATAAATCCTCGTTGGGGCAGGCGCACCCTGCCCCAAAACGGAACATATTCTGCACATCACGCGGCGATATACGTAACCTTTTCCTGTCGTTTTACGAAGAAAAAGGTAGTAGAACCGTGTATATAGTAGACCGTGCGTTATTTTTTTACTCTTCTAGCTGCCGTTATCCTGGCGATTTCCACTGCGCCACAGGCCCTTTCTGCCGCTTCTGATTGGCAACATGGCCCAGAATCTTCGATTCGTCTCATCAGCAGCGGCCAAACCCAAGAAAACGGTGTCACCACCCTCCACCTAGGCATCCACTTCACCCTAAAAGACAATTGGAAGGTCTATTGGCGCACGCCCGGTGATGGCGGCATACCCGTCACTGTCGATTGGCAAGACTCACAAAACATAGAAAATCCCACCATCCTCTGGCCGGCACCCAAGCGCTATGTTGAACACGGCTCTATTGAAAGCTTTGGCTATAAGCACGCAGTGGTCTACCCCATCACCGCCACCATCCCTGATACCACCACCCCCACCACCATCAATGCTCTCGTCAACTACGCTGTCTGCGATGAAATCTGCCTGTTTTTAAGCAACAGCCTGACACTCACCATCCCCCCGCAGCACACCGACCCTGAAGCCGCCGCCCTCATTGAGCGCTTCACCGCCCTCACATCCCTCCCTGATGGCGGCCATGGCCTCACCTTCACCGAATGGGGTATTGCAGAAGAAGATGCAAGCGGCGGCATTATTCACGTTTCCGCCACCTCCCAAACACCCTTTACCACAACGCCCGATATCTTCATCGAAGGTGCAGCCCATCTGCGCTTCCCCAAGCCCAGCGTCAGCATCTCTGGCAACACGGTCACCTTTGCCGCTCCATTCCAAAAAACCATCGCCGGCACCTCACTTGCAGAAGAGCCACTCACCCTCACGCTGGTTGACGGCGACCGTGCAATCGAAAAACCCACTACCCTCACTCCGCTCACCACCACGCCCTTCTTACAAATCCTGTTATTCGCCATCCTCGGCGGCCTCATTTTAAACATTATGCCCTGCGTATTGCCGGTGCTCTCCATTAAGCTCTTAAGCGTGGTTCAGCACGGCGGCAGCACGCCTGCACGCGTCCGCGCCAGCTTTTTAAGCAGCGCCGCCGGCGTCATCACCTCCTTCATCGCCCTTGCCGCCATCGTCACCCTGCTCAAATCCGCCGGCATGGCAGCAGGTTGGGGCTTCCACTTCCAAGAACCTCTCTTCCTCATCTTCTTGGTGCTGATCTTAAACCTCTTTGCTGCCAATCTCTGGGGATTATTCGAAATCGCCCTTCCCAACTGGCTCGGCAGCACTCTCAGCAAAAAAAGAAGCATCGATGAACACAGCCTCTCCGGCCATTTCTTCAGCGGTGCTTTTGCTACCTTGCTCGCCACACCCTGCTCCGCACCGTTCTTGGGTACAGCCATTGGCTTCGCTTTTTCCCGCGGCGCCAGCGAAATCTTCCTGATCTTCACCTTGATGGGCGTTGGCCTGGCACTGCCCTACCTCCTCGTCGCCCTTCGCCCTGCACTGGTAAGCAGGCTCCCCAAACCCGGTCACTGGATGATCACCGTGAAATATATCCTCGGCATCTTCCTGGCTGGCACCGCCGTCTGGCTCATCTGGGTACTCGCCGGTCAGCTGGGCAATCAGGCCGCTTTTGTACTTGCCGGCATCTCCCTACTACTCTTCGCCGTATTATGGGGTGTACGCCATTGGTCGCTTGGCGATGAAGGCAGCAGCATTCTGCCCATCATCCTACTCCTAAGCGTTATCAGCCTACTTATCCCCAGCATCTACCCCAGCGAGGCCAGCAGAAGCGCCACGGAAAAGCTTTGGATACCGTTTAACGAAGCCAAAATCACCACCCTGGTCGAACAAGGCAATACCGTCTTTGTGGACGTCACTGCCGATTGGTGCATCACCTGTAAGGCAAATAAGCTCCTCGTGCTAGACACCAGCAAGGTCACCGCCGCACTTTCCGCACCCAATGTCGTTGCCATGCGTGCTGATCTCACTAACCCCAGCCGAGCGATCAGCGATTACCTGGCCCGCCATAACCGCTATGGCATTCCTTTTAATGCCGCCTATGGCCCAAGCGCCCCAGAAGGCATTGTATTATCAGAACTATTAACGAAATCTGCTGTGTTACAAGCACTTAGTGACGCAAGCACGCCAAAAGAATAGGGAAAACTTATTGAAAATTCTCTGCGTAGGATTTTGGTAGCACCCGCCGCTGCTGCGGAGCAATCACCTCATAGGCATAGCCTGAACGCTCCGCATACGCCACCGCCTCTTCTTTACTGGCGAAATGCAGCCGCACTTCTTGAGTCATATCCGTGCTTCCCGTCCACCCCATTAGTGGCTCCACAAACCGCCCATCTTCCGGCACAGGCTCCACTACCCATTGCTTGGTACCCGCATCACCCGATTGCATCGCGGTCTTCGTTGGTTGATAAATCCGCACCGCAGTGATGGTTTTTTGTGGTATATCCTGCATGTCTTATCCCCTTAAAAACAAAGAAAAATTATCTAAAAAACAATGTATTAGCCATGGTATCGATCACCCCATTTGTCAAGGTGAAAATTATAAAAAAAATACGATTTTTTTGCCCTTGTTAACCTTTTGTTAGCAATTTTCGTGTAATATATAAAGTATAAAGCGTATATAATAAAAAGACTAATGGAGGATAATGTGGTAAAAAAACGGGGTCAACCAGAACAGCATATACATCCTGGAAGCACTGATTTTGAAGAAGAAATCGAGAAAGGCTTACTCCAGGAGGCAACGCCTGTTCGCACGCGTCCGCCGCTTTATGAGGTGATGTTGCTCAATGACGACTTCACGCCTTTTGACTACGTTATTTCTGTCGTAGAAACACATTTCTATAAGTCACATCAGGAAGCAACCGCAATTGCACACCAAATACACACAGAAGGGCAAGCCGTCTGCGGCATCTATACAAAAGAAGTAGCCGAAACGAAAACCATGGAAGTAGTCAAGCTATCCCAGGCGAACCATTATCCCCTACAATGCATCGTGCGGAGGAAGGAATCGTAAGGGGAATATGCTCTCAAAGAATCTTGAAATTACATTACATCGCGCGCTCTCCATTGCCGCTCGCTATCATCATGAATACGCTACACTGGAACACCTTCTTCTTGCCCTAACAGAAGACCCGGATGCAGCCTATGTCATGCGCAAATGCGGCGTAAATCAAGAAAAGCTGCGCCACGACCTCATCCATTTCCTTGAAAATGACCTCTCTGCTCTGGTTATCGACAAAGCGCAAGAAGCAAAACCCACCGCTGCGTTCCAGCGCATCATCCATCGCGCTGCCGTCCATGTTCACGCCGCAGGAAAAACTAAAGTCACCGGCGTCAATGTCTTAACCGAGTTGTTCTCCGAACGGGATTCACACGCGGTCTATTTCCTCCATCAACAAAATCTCACCAGCCTCGATGTAGTCAATTTTGTAGCGCATGGCATCGTGCCAAAAGGCGCACTCACCAAAAAAGATGCGATGGATGTCGAGGAAATGCAAAACCCAGAAATCCACACCGGCGACGAACCAAAAACCAAGCCGGAAAAAGCACTCGAAGAATTCTGTGAAAACCTGAATGAAAAGGCCCGACGTGGCAAAATTGATGCACTCATCGGCCGCCAGCAGGAAATCGAACGCACTATCGAAATCCTCTGCCGGCGCGTTAAAAACAACCCGCTCTATGTCGGTGACGCGGGCGTTGGTAAAACCGCTATCGCCGAAGGACTAGCCTATCGCATCGTGCATGATGACGTGCCAGACATCCTGGAGAATGCGGTTATCTACGCACTTGATATGGGTGCACTCGTTGCTGGCACCCGCTTCCGTGGTGATTTTGAAGAGCGCCTTAAAACCATTCTTTCTGCACTGCAGAAGCAACCGCACGCCGTTCTCTTTATCGATGAAATTCATACCATCGTCGGTGCGGGCGCAACAAGCGGCGGCTCACTTGATGCCGGTAACCTCCTAAAACCTGCACTTGCGCGTGGCGCCATCAAATGTATCGGCTCCACCACCTATAAAGAATACCGTAACCAATTTGAGAAAGACCGTGCATTGCTGCGCCGCTTCCAAAAAATCGATGTCAAAGAGCCTAGTAAGGAAGAAACCGTCGATATCTTGCGTGGCATCAAACCCTATTACGAAGAGCACCACAGAGTACGCTATACCGACGACGCTATCAAAGCCGCTGTGGAACTCTCCAGCCGCTATATCACTGATAAAAAACTGCCTGATAAAGCCATCGACGTCATCGACGAAGCAGGCGCCCATCAGGCCCTGCTCCCAGACCAGCTTCGCCTGGAGGAAATCACCGTCAAAGAGGTGGAGGATATCGTTGCCAAAGTCACACAAATGCCACCACGCTCCATTTCTGCTGATGAAAATACCCAGCTGGAACAATTAGAAGACACCCTAAAGCACAAGATCTTTGGGCAAGATGAGGCCGTGGATGCCCTGGTTGCCTCCATCAAGCTCGCCCGTGCGGGTCTTAGAAAGCCAGAAAAGCCGATCGGCTGTTATCTCTTCACCGGTCCCACCGGTGTGGGTAAAACCGAACTCTCGCTGCAATTGGCCAATAGCTTGGATATGAATCTGTGCCGCATTGATATGTCCGAATACGCGGAACAGCATGCTGTAGCCCGCCTCATTGGCTCACCTCCTGGCTATGTTGGCTTCGAGCAAGGCGGCATCCTCACTGACGCAGTCGACCAACACCCCTATAGCGTTGTGTTGCTCGATGAAATCGAAAAAGCCCACCCGGATATTTATAACATCCTATTGCAGGTCATGGATTACGGAAAACTCACCGACAATAACGGCAAAAACGTGAATTTCACCAATACCATCGTGATCATGACCACCAATGCCGGTGCCGAAGCCTTAGAAAAATCACCAATCGGCTTCGGGCGCGATACGCAAGAACAAGACCACAGCGATGCGATCAAACGCACCTTCACCCCAGAATTTAGAAATCGCCTCGACGCGGTGATTCCGTTCAAGCCGCTCACCAACGATCTCATGCTACATATCGTGGATAAATTCATCATCGAGCTCTGCGAACAGCTCGCCGATCGCGGCGTGAAAATCGAGATTGGCCCGAAATCGCGCCAGCATCTGGCAGAAGAGGGCTACGATGCCGCTTACGGCGCACGGCCGCTAGAGCGCATCATCGATGAGCGTATCAAAAAACCGCTCGCCGATGAAATCCTGTTTGGTAAGCTGAAAAACGGTGGTGTAGTCACGGTCAGCTATGCCGATGACGAACTCTCTTTCAGCATCACGCCAAACACCCAATCCACCTTAGAAATGATCGAAGAATAACATCCAATCTTATAGATGGTGCCATCTAGGCCGCGTCGCGCAACTCCAACTTCTGAAACACATCAATCAGCGCATCCACCAGCACCTGCATCATTGCATCGCTATGCACCGGCGAGGGCGTAATGCGCAGCCGCTCCGTGCCCCAAGGAACGGTGGGATAATTAATATGCTGCACGAAAATAGCATGCGTATCCAGCAGCAAATCCGAGGCTGACCGGCATTTCACCGGGTCTCCGACCAATACTGGCACGATATGGCTCTGTGTGGTATCCATCACGGGAATCCCCGCCTCGCCCAACATCCGCTTCAACGTAGCCGCACGCTCCTGATGCGTCGCCCGCAACTCTGGGTGCGACCGCACATAACGCACACTCGCCAATATCGCAGCTGCCACCGGAGGTGACATCGCTGTTGTAAAAATAAACCCTGCCCCATAGCTACGTATCGCATCAATAATCGCTTCATTCGCTGCGATATAACCACCGACTACGCCAAACGCCTTGCCCAGCGTCCCCTGAATAATGTCAATCTCAGCTGCCACACCTTCACGCTCAGAAATGCCGCCACCCTGCTCGCCATAAAGCCCAACCGCATGCACTTCATCGAGATAGGTCAGCGCATCAAACTCTTTCGCCAGCGCAATGAAATCCGCCACCGGTGCGATATCCCCATCCATGGAATACACCGACTCAAACGCGATCACCTTCGGCCGATCTTTATCTACTTTTCCTAGTAGCGCCCGTAAATGCGCGATATCATTATGCCGAAATACATGCCTCTCCGCCCGGCTATTGCGAATCCCCTCAATCATCGACGCATGATTACACGCATCCGAAAAAATCACCAAATCCGGTAAAATCCGCGCCAGTGTCGCCAGCGTCGTTGCGTTCGCCACATAACCAGAAGTAAACACCAGCGACTGCGGTTTACCATGCAAATCCGCCAGTTCCTTTTCCAGCAACACTAATGGATGGTTCGTCCCGGCAATATTCCGCGTACCACCAGCACCCACACCAATATTCTCTGCCGCCTCTACCATCGCACCCACTACCTCAGGGTGCTGGCTCATACCCAAATAATCATTGCTACACCAGATCGTCACTTCGCGATCACCGGTGTGATCATGCGCCAGTGGATAGCGCCCAGCATGGCGCTCTAAATCGGTAAAAACCCGATAGTTCCCCTCTGCTTTCAGCTTAGCAATCGCTTGTGTGAAATAGTCTTGATACTGTACCACTGCCAATCCTCTGATGAAACACTTCTCTAATCCGCAGAAAACCTGCACGCACTAACTATAGTGCTTCTGATAAATATACAACGAAACTGAGAATAATGCTAATGCCCCCGCTTGATGTAGCACCCCTAACCCTACCGGCACATGATGCAACACCGTCAATACCCCCAGTATCACCTGCAAGCATACTATAACCATAAGTAGATTAACAGAAAATACTGCTCTCCTATGCGTTGTATTTTTTCGCATGCCCCACCACAATAACGCCGCCATCACCACCACGACATAGGCCAGCATACGGTGAAAAAACTGCAACACCGCTGGGTCACCCCATAAATACTGCGTGCTAAAGAGCTCCGGCGGCACCCAATATCCATTCATTGTAGGGAACGTATTATACACCAAACCACCATTCACTCCCGCCACCATGCCGCCTAGCAATACCTGCACGAACACCACTCCAATAAACACCATCACCCCTTGTTTAAAACGTAAAGCACCTTCTTCACGCTCCTTTCCTGCCCATAACACCCGCAACGCCAGGCTAAACAGCAGCGCATAGATCACAAACGCCATGCCCAAATGCAGCGTGAGGCGATAATGGCTCACATCCGGCCTATCCACCAGCCCGCTTTGTACCATATACCAGCCAATAAACCCCTGTAGCCCACCTAACAAAAACACACCAAATAGCTGCCACCCGAGCACGCGTGGTACGGCCTTACGCCACAGGAAAAATACATAGGGCAAGAAAAATAGTAGCCCCATCATCCGCCCTAACACGCGATGAATAAACTCAACCCAATAAATCTCCTTAAACGCCTCCAAAGACATCCCGTAATTCACCTTCTGATATTCCGGGCTCGTACGATATTTATCAAACTCCTCCTGCCACGCCGTTTCTGTAAGCGGCGGAATCACCCCCGTCACCGGCTTCCACTCCACCATCGAAAGCCCCGACTGCGTCAGCCGCGTATAGCCACCCACCGCCACCATCAGCGCCACCATGCCACAACAGAGAAATAGCCACACCGCAATCGCACGCCGATACCGTAACAAACCAGGGGAAGAATAAACGCTAGCCATATCGCTACACAGCATATATATGGTTTGCTCATGAACAAGCATAATCGACGCAAACCCAACGCTCTCTTTACCATTCCGAATAATAGCGACCTCTCCTTTGCCCGGCGCTGGTTGATGATCGCTATCAGCTCTCTTGCACTGGCTGGCTTGTTTGCCATCCTCCTAGTGCTCGCCCGCACACCCATCATCCAGGCGCACCTTCCCTGGTCGCATTTCTTCCACAACGCCCTCATCATCCACGTCAACCTTTCCGTACTGGTATGGCTACTCACCTTCGCAGCCTTATTGTGGCATTTCTTCTTAAGCGCACCACATTTCCTCTACCGCCTGACTCAGTGGGTCAGCATCACACTCTGTATCGCCGGCATGGTTGCCATGACTCTCTCCCCGTTCATTGGCGACCCGACCCCCTTGCTCAACAACTACGTCCCCATCCTTTTAGGTCCCGCCTTCTTTCTCGGGCTCAGCCTGTTTGCCACCGGCATTATCCTCACCCTCGGCATGGCCGCCATACGCCCTGTGTTGTGGGAAAAAACACCCAACAATCCTGCCGCCACCTATGTCCTCACCTCCGTCCTCATCACCCTCATCGCCGGCATCAGCTTCATTCTATCGCATAACGCCCTCTCCACACCTGGCATGTTCTCGCTCCTCGGTGCAGAACAATTTTATGAGCTCCTGTTCTGGGGCGGCGGCCATATTCTGCAATTCACCTATACGCAAATCATGTGCATCGCCTGGCTGTGGCTTGCCACCACCGCCGGCCTACTTACTCCCAAACATAGCAACCGCCTGCTCGCCCTGTTCATCCTGCCCGTCATTCTCTGCCTGCCCACGCCGGTGCTCCAGATGCAATACGACATCACCTCCTATCACTACCAAGATCTCTTCACGCAGCATATGCGCATATTAGGAGGCATCTTCCCATTCGGCATTGGTCTCTTGTTTGCCCGTGCCTATATCAAAAACCGTTCCCTAGGCTTTAATACAATAGAAGGCCATACCCTTGCCGCCTCCATTCTGCTCTTCGCAGCTGGTGGATTTATCGGCTTCATGATCACCAGCACCAACACCATCGTGCCCGCGCACTACCATGGCTCTATTGTCGGCGTCACCCTCGCCCTCATGGGGCTTACCTACACGCTCTTGCCACAGCTTGGCTTTGCCGCACCCATCAAAAAATACGCCCGCATCCAACCCTGGCTCTATGGCGGCGGCCAGCTCATCCACATCACTGGCCTGGCCTGGTCAGGCGGCTATGGTGCACTGCGAAAAACTCCCGGAGCAATGGAAAGCATCGAAGGCCAAGCCGCAATGGGTCTGATGGGCCTCGGCGGCTTGCTCTCCATCCTCGGCGGGCTGCTCTTCGTGATCATTGTTGCAAGAGCGATATTTTCTTCACGCAAAAGCGCATCAGGCGCGTAAATCCCGTTGCAATACCCTCTAAAAACCTTATGATGCTTATGTTACAAACTAACAGAGGATACACATGTTTAAAAAGATTAGTCGTTGTTTTTTCGCCTTTCTTATCATCGTATTATTTCTAGGAACCGCCTCCATGAGCCAAGCACAAGATCTTGAAAACACCTTATATATGGATTTAGAACACGGTCGTGTGGTCATTGAGCTGCGCCCAGATCTGGCGCCGAATCACGTCACGCGTATAAAAGAACTCACCCGCGAAGGCTTTTATGATGGCGTAGTCTTCCACCGTGTTATCGATGGTTTCATGGCACAAACAGGCGACCCCACCGGCACGGGCACCGGCGGCTCCGGCAAAAAACTAAAAGCCGAATTCTCTGACGAACAACATGTCCGCGGCACTGTCTCCATGGCCCGCGCAGCATTACCAAATAGCGCTGATAGCCAATTCTTCATCTGCTTCGATCGTGCGGAACACCTAGACAGAAACTACACCGTCTGGGGCAAAGTCACCGAAGGCATGGAACATGTCGACGCCATCAAGCGCGGCAACCCCATGAGTGGTTCGGTGGACGATCCAGATAAAATCGTGCGCCTGGCTGTAGCCGCCGATGTAGAGGAAAAAGCGGAAAAAGAAGCCCCCGCTTCATAATCCGCCATATCCTTCAACATGAAAGTCGATCTATTCGACTTTGACCTCCCTAAGCGCTGCATCGCCGCAGCGCCCGCCGAGCCGCGCGATAGCGCACGCATGCTAGAGATCGCTCCTACTGGCTTAAACGACTACCATATCCACGACCTCCCCACTCTGCTCACCGAGAACGACCTGCTCGTGCTCAACAACACGCGCGTTATCCCTGCCCAGCTCACCGGCAAGCGCGATAACGCCACCATCCACTGCACCCTGCACCAGCGCTGCGCCAGTGATAGCTGGAAAGCCTTTGTCAAACCTGCCAAGAAGCTGCGCCCACACGATACCATCACTTTTGCAGACACGCTCCACGCCACGGTCACCCAGAAAAACCCGGGCGGTGAAGTCACCCTGCAGTTCAACCATAGCGCCACAGCACTCAATGCAGAAATCGAACGCCATGGCAGCACACCACTCCCGCCCTATATCCCACGCGAACATGGCCCCACTAAAGACGATATAAAAAACTACCAAACTATCTACGCCGCTGAAAAAGGTGCAGTCGCCGCCCCCACCGCCGGCCTACACTTCACTGAAAACCTCTTTGCCGCGCTAAAAGAACGCCGCATCAACCACGTCTTCCTCACTCTCCATGTCGGCGCTGGCACTTTCCTCCCCGTTAAAGCCGATGATACCAAAGACCATCAAATGCACAGCGAACACGCCACACTCTCCCCCGAAGCCGCCACCCTCATTAACGATACCAAAGCCCGCGGTGGCCGCATCATTGCTGTCGGCACCACCTCTTTACGCACCCTTGAATCCGCCGCAGACGAGAACGGCATCATCCACCCCTTTCATGGCGAAACAAATCTCTTCATAACGCCCGGCTTTCACTTTACCATAACCGACATGCTCCTCACCAATTTTCATCTGCCGCGCTCGACGCTATTCATGCTCGTCTCTGCCTTTGCTGGGCTGGAGACCATGCACGCCGCCTATCAGCACGCCATCACCACTGGCTATCGCTTTTATTCTTACGGCGATGCCTGCCTGCTTCATCGGAACACGCCATGAGCCTCAGCTTCTCCATAACCGCCACTGACGGCCAGGCACGCTGCGGCACACTTGAAACCGCGCATGGCACCATCCACACCCCAGCCTTCATGCCGGTCGGCACCGCCGCCACGGTCAAAGCCATGTTGCCCGAATCCGTCGCCGCCACCGGTGCAGAAATCATCCTCGGCAATACCTACCACCTCATGCTCCGCCCCGGTGCAGAACGCATCGCCACACTCGGCGGTCTACACCGCTTCATGCATTGGGAAAAACCCATCCTCACCGACTCCGGCGGCTTCCAAGTCATGTCCCTTGCTGCACTGCGGAAAATCTCTGAAGACGGCGTCACCTTTCAATCCCACATCGATGGTTCCCCCCACACCCTCACCCCAGAACGCGCGATTGAAATCCAGCATCTCCTTGGCAGCGACATCACCATGATCTTCGATGAATGCACCCCCTTCCCCGCCAGCGAAAAGGAAACCGAAGACTCCATGCAGCTCTCCCTGCGCTGGGCTGAACGCTCCAAAAACGCCTACACGCCTCGCCCCGGCCATGGCCTATTCGGCATCGTGCAAGGCGGCATGATCGAATCGCTCCGCCACCACTCCGCCACCTCCCTGGTGGATATGGGTTTCGATGGCTATGCAATCGGCGGCCTCGCCGTTGGTGAAGGGCAAGACACCATGTTCAACGTGCTTGATTACACCACCCCGCTCTTGCCCGAACACGCCCCGCGCTACCTCATGGGCGTCGGCAAACCTGATGATATTATCGGCGCGGTGAAGCGCGGTGTTGATATGTTCGATTGCGTCATCCCCACCCGCTCCGGCCGCAACGGCCAGGCCTTCACGCACGAAGGCGTGATCAATATCCGCAATGCCCAATATGCTGATGATCCCTCCCCGCTTGATCCTAATTGCTCCTGCCCCGCCTGCACGCATTACTCACGCGCCTATCTCCACCACCTTACCAAATCGAAAGAAATCCTCGGCGCCATGCTCCTCACCTGGCACAACCTCCAGCATTACCAAGACCTCATGCGCACCATCCGCCAGCAAATAACCGAAGGCCAGTTTAACAATAGCTAGCCGTCACCCCACCAACCCCGCCACATCCTGCAACATCTGCCGCACGCCCTTAAGGCGCGCTTCTGGCTGCTGCCAGGCCTGCCCCACCACATGCATGCTTTGATCCGGACGTAATTTATGCGTACTCGTAGCGTCGGTCACATAAGCCAGCAATTTCTCCGGCGCAGGGAAATACCCCTCATGGAACACCACCACCGCCCCCTTCGGCCCTGCCTCCACCTTGCCAATATGTGCCCTGCGACAGAGCTGCTTCAGCTTCACCACCGTGAGTAAATGCTCCACCGCTTCCGGCAACGGCCCAAACCGGTCGATCAGCTCCGCCGCCATTGCCTCAATCTCTTCTTCGGTTTTCAAATGTGCAATCCGGCGATAAAGGCTCAAACGCAGCGGTAAATCTTCTACATATTCCTCCGGCAGCAGCACCGCCATGCCAATATTAATCTGCGGGCTCCACTCGCTCTCACGTACTTCTTCGCCCGCCTCTTCCGCCTTCACCGCAGCAATTGCCTCCTCCAACATCTGCTGATAAAGCTCAACCCCCACCTCTTTAATATGCCCCGATTGCTCCTCACCCAACATGTTACCAAACCCGCGGATATCCATGTCATAGCTCGCCAGCGTAAACCCAGCCCCAAGCGTATCCAGCCGTTGCATCACCTCCAAGCGCTGCACCGCCTGCTTGGTGAGCATCTGCCCTTGCGGCAACGTCAAATACGCATAGGCCCGCGTTTTTGAGCGCCCTACCCGGCCCCGCAATTGATAAAGCTGTGCCAAGCCAAAGCGATCCGCCCGGTGAATCACGATCGTGTTCGCCGTTGGAATATCCAACCCCGATTCAATAATCGTCGTCGAAAGCAGCACGTCATAATGCCGCTGATAAAATCCCTGCACCTTTTCATCCAGCTCATCCGCCGCCATCTGCCCGTGTGCCACCACCAGCTTTACCTCTGGCACTAATTGCCGAATCTTCTTCTCCACCTCCGCCAGATCCTGAATCCGCGGACAAATATAAAATGTCTGCCCGCCGCGATAATGCTCCCGCAGCAGCGCCTCACGAATCACCACCGGGTCAAATGGCATCACATAGGTCCTAACCGCCAGCCGATCCACCGGCGGCGTGG